>JAAYQQ010000130.1 GCA_012519255.1 Methanobacteriota archaeon
AGTTACGCTTCGTGTAGCCAGTGCACAACACCAGTCAGAAGTGGGGCTGGGACGGGCCAGGATAGATACCAAGACCAGGAGGGCGCTCAATGTGGACATGGGCGACTTCATCGAGATAGTAGGTAAGCGGAAGACCGCGGCCAAGGTATTCCGGGCACCCCAGGAGGATGAGGGCAAGGGACTCATCTCCATCGATGGGATGATCCGTTCCAACGCCGGAGTCAGTATCGGAGAGAAGGTAGAGGTGATCAGGGCAGATACACAACCGGCAGCCAAGATCACTGTTGCTCCCAAGATTCCTCCAGGCAAGCGAGTCCGCTTCGGCCAGGGAGTGGAGGAATTGTTCAAGAAAGGACTCACAAATCGCCCCCTGGTCAAGGGCGATGCCATCATCATCCCCAACATCGCCCTCATGGGAGGATTCCTTCCATTCACGGTCGTCTCGACCCAGCCAACCGGCGTGGTGGTTGTGGGAAGTCATAGCGAGCTGGTCGTAAAGACCGAACCGGTGGAGGTTGACGAGGTCACCTCGATATCCGTTACCTACGACGACGTCGGCGGCCTCGAGGATGAACTTAAGCGTGTCCGCGAGATAATCGAGCTTCCGCTCAAGCATCCCGAGCTATTCGACCGTCTGGGTATCGATCCACCCCGGGGAGTGTTGTTGTACGGACCTCCAGGGACGGGAAAGACCCTCATCGCCAAGGCAGTGGCCAACGAGTCTGGAGCAAACTTCTATAGCATCAACGGCCCCGAGATAATGTCCAAGTACTATGGACAGAGCGAGGAAAAGCTACGGGAGAAGTTCGAGGAGGCAGAGAAGACCTCACCTTCCATTATCTTCATCGACGAGATCGACTCCATAGCGCCAAAACGAGAGGATGTATCTGGCGAGACAGAACGTCGCGTGGTCGCCCAGCTGCTGACCCTGATGGATGGGCTGAGCGGCAGGGGTCAGGTCATCGTCATCGGGGCTACCAACCGCGAAGATGCACTCGACCCGGCACTGCGCCGGCCTGGTCGATTCGATCGGGAGATCGAGATAGGCGTTCCTTCAAGGGATGGACGGAAGGAGATCCTTCAGATCCATACCAGGGGCATGCCCATGGAGGAGGACGTTGACCTGGAGAAGCTGGCGAGTTCAACCCATGGCTTCGTGGGTGCGGACCTCGCCTCCCTGGCCCGTGAGGCCGCCATGAGATGCCTCTCCCGCTACGTCCCAGAGCTGGAGCTGGACAAGCCCGTTCCTCCGAAAGTGCTGGAGAGTATGCGAGTGACCCAGGCCGATTTTACCGATGCACTCCGCGAGGTGGAGCCCTCTGCCATGCGCGAGGTGGCGGTAGAGGTGCCACATGTGCAATGGGATGACGTCGGCGGCCTGGATGATATCAAGAAAATTCTCCGAGAGATGATCGAGCTGCCTCTGGAGGACCCCGAATGCTTCGAGCGTCTGGGGGTGAGGCCGGGACGGGGAGTGTTGTTGTATGGACCTCCAGGGACGGGGAAGACCCTCATCGCCAAGGCAGTGGCCAACGAGTGTAATGTTAACTTCATCTCCATCAAAGGGCCTGAGATAATGAGCAAATGGGTGGGCGAGTCGGAGAAGGCGGTCCGCATGATCTTCAAGAAAGCCAAGCAGGTCGCGCCATGCATTATCTTCCTGGATGAGATCGATGCCATCGCCCCACGCCGAGGCAGCGCGTCCGAGTCTAATGTCACCGAACGTGTGGTTAATCAGTTGCTCACCTCCATGGATGGATTTGAGCCATTGGATCAGGTAACAGTCATGGCTGCCACCAACCGGCCCGACATTGTCGACCCGGCACTGCTTCGTCCAGGCCGGTTCGATCGTCTTGCCCTGGTGCCCCTGCCCGATGCCGCCGCCAGGCTGAGCATTCTGAAGATCAATACTCGAAAAATGCCATTGCATGGAGTGGACCTGGATCATATTGTCGCCCGGACCGAGGGCTTTGTGGGAGCTGACCTAGAGGCACTGTGTCGGGAGGCCGCCATGGGAGCCATGCGAGAGGACCGTGGCACTGACAAGGTGGAGATGCGTCACTTTGAGGCTGCCCTGAAGGTGGTGAGGGCGTCGTGCCCCAGGGAAGTCATGAAGTGGTATGATAACTTCCGACACACCATCGGCCCGGCTCAGCCCAAGAGGCACGACCCTGGCGTGTATCGCTGATGGAACACTCTCGCCTGGGACGATCACCCTCCCCTACCCGGCTGTCCGACCAGGTCACATATGGAGACATTCTCCTTCCATCATTGATATTGTAGCTATCATTGGTCACGCGATGGTGCGGGAACATTGGTGATGGGGAGTGTATCGTCATAGAGCCGGCGTTGGTGCCATGTTGTTGAGGGAATGACTCATAAGATTCAGCAGACGATGAAATGGAGAAGGGATCATTGGTCCACATCATTCAATTAATCGTTCTAGACTTTATCTTGCCTCATGGCAGTCTGATTCACTAAAGTTAAATATGCAGGACCTGTTTCTTGCTCCAGTTAAAATTAACATCATAGAGGCCGCTGGGATGAGGAAATTTATCACTGAGCTAAAGGGTAAGACTGTGATGACCAATGATGGGCAGATCTTAGGAATGATAGATAACTTCCTGATAAACATACTCAGTGGGGACATTCAGAACGTTCTGGTAATCCCGGCTGCAGATGTCGAGACCCGCCTTTATAAGACCGACTCTCAGGGCCGTTTAGCACTCCCATTCAGTGAGATGAGGGCAGTGCGCGACGTCGTGGTCATGTCCGTCTCCAACGAGTGACCTTTCTAATCTGTCCCCGTCCTATTTCGGGTCCACCCCTTCTTCTTTGAATTCCATCGCTCCCGAATTCATACAATATCTCAGCCCGGTAGGCGGTGGGCCATCCTCAAATACGTGACCTAGATGGCCCCCGCAGCGAGCGCATATTATGGCATTTCGGCACATCCCAAAGCGCTTGTCCGCAACGACTTCCACCGCACCATCGCATATGGGGGCCCAGAAACTGGGCCAACCCGTCCTCGAGTCGAATTTCGTATCCGAGTGGAATAGCTCACTGCTGCATCCGGCGCATAAATACATGCCCTTGGCTCGATTATCCCAATACCTGTTTCGAAAGGGCATCTCAGTACCGTGCTGACGGAGAATTTTGAACTGCTCGGGAGAGAGTGTTCTCTTCCATTCCTCCTCTGAGCGCTCAATCTTATCCCGGACACATGGCTTCATGCATATTACTACCTCTATGATGTCTTTTTAGGATTGTGGGCGACATGCGTAAGATGTGGATGAAATCCATGATCTCAATTGTCATTTCGTCTTAATCTGTCCCAAAACCCAGGTGGGTGAGCGCCAATATAATACTAGGAAGAAGGGGCGTGGCCAAATATAACGAACTCACGATAGATTGGATGTGAAATCTCCTTGGCCAGGTAATATATCGAGTTGGGTGGCATGCTTATGGGATTAAAGGGATTGGTCAGCGAAGTTGCTTCACCATATACATGCCGTCCCTCTCATAGCCAAGAGAAGCATAGTAACGACGGACCCCTACTCCACTGGTGACTCGGATAGCCGAATATCCCTCCTCCCTAGCTCGTTCCTCCGCCCTGGCAACGAGCTCTCGCCCATATCCGCGATGCTGCCACCCATCCCCTCTCTGATCCAGCGGGACGAGCTTGCCGAATACCTTGAGCTCCCTTATGCCTGCTATCGGCCCATCCCCCGTGCGCAATCTGACATATCCGATGAGGGCTTCCTTTTCGGGCAAATCAAAACTGAGGAAGTGTTCCCAGCCTCCTGAAGCCTCATAGGTCAGCTGATTCGGCCGTACCGCATCGTCGTCGTAATGCGTGATACCCATGAGACCAACCTCGCGACAACGGATGCAATGGCATGTCTTTCCATCATCGCTCATGCGTTGCTTGACCAGTTCCCTTAAATGCCCCTTGTCCACCCCTGCCTCAATAAGGGGCACCGGGATATCTCGCTGGATGCGCTGGATACGCACATATGGGGGGACCAATTCCTTCATGCGAGCGATTACTTCCACTGCATCGGCAGTAGTGTACGGACTGTACTCTCCACGGGACCACATATCGTATAGCTGGGTGCCCTTGACTACCAGGGTAGGATATATCTTAAGCATGTCCGGCCTGAAGGAGGGGTCCTCGAACATTCGTTCGAAGCTTTCCAGGTCTCGGTCCGGCGATGAACCCGGCAGTCCGGGCATCATATGATAGCATATCTTTAGGCCATGGCGCTTTGCGGTCCGGCTAGCATCAATGACGGCTTGAAGACCGTGCCCGCGGTTCACCTTGCGGAGGATATCATCGTCAAGCACCTGTACTCCCATCTCCACTCGAGTCATGCCCATACGCATGGAGGCGGTGCACTGCTCCTCGGTCATGGCGTCAGGGCGAGTCTCGATGGTCATCCCAATACAGCGATGGGATGCTGTCTCATTGAGTAGTTGGGCTTCCTCCAGGCTCGTAGACTCTTGATCGTTGAAAGCATCAAAGCATCGCTTGACGAATGTTTCTTGATACTCTATAGGGCGAGAGGTGAATGTCCCGCCCATTACAATGAGGTCGACCTTATCGGTACCATGGCCAATGCTCTTCAGCTGCTCGAGGCGACCTTTAACCTGCTCATACGGGTCGAACCTATAGGATGCCCCTCGTCGGGCCGCGGGTTCCTTTCCAGTATATGATTGCGGCGAGCCATTCTCTATGCCGCCGGGACAGAATATGCATTTGCCATGAGGGCAAGGGGCAGGGGAGGTCATGACCGCAACCACGGCGACGCCGGAAAGAGTGCGCACCGGTTTACGTTGTAAGATAGTGCTCACCGCCGCGAGGTCAGCGTGGTCGACCCGGGAGAGCGTCTCGGAGTTCGGCGGGAGCGCACTTAGCCTGTGCTTACGACACAGTTCGATCTTGGCCCTCTGAAGATCGTCCTTATCCGCTATACTGCCATCCAGTATGCGCTGGATGAGTTCGTTGTGATACTCTTGCTGGGACACGGAAGGACACTCAGCAGTAATAGGCTTGAGACTCCTCGCTCTCATTACTCACCTTCTGCGACGCCATGGTTAGTACGTCTATTGCCAGGATGGCATGGTACGGGATGAAACGCATCCGCCCTTCCTTCCCGTCGGAAGAGTCCATCTTTAAACACAATGCGATCTCGCTAGCGAAGGCAGCGTAGCCCCGGAACTCGCCGATGGATACCATGGGCTTGTCATCCCCACTTTCGCTTACGATGCGGTACCTCGAGCCCTTGACGACAAATTGTTCATTATCTCTGATGCTCATTTCATCTCATCCTCCATCAGTCGGTGGAAGTGTTCAATAGTCTGTCGATAGTTTTGCATGGCCATCTCAACGTTGGCCTCGGTGAAGGACCACGCCTTCCGGAGATCACCATAACGGATACGATAACCTCGCCTCATACTATTCTCTCTTTCCACCTCAACCTCCTCCAGGATATCTAGATTCTTGAGTTTGTTGAGATGGCGATAGATCGTTGGCTTGGTCGTGTCAAGGTATGCGGCCAGCTCGTCTACCTGCCACGCCCTTTTTATATTGCGCATGAAGCAATCCATGAACAAGCGATATGGTACACTATCCCGAGTGTCCATAACATTGGTCTTGGGATTATATCCCTTGGGCAGGTAACCAATGTGGGTCAGGAACTGCAGAGCGATGTCATCGACATCGTTGAGTGGCGTCAAAGGGGTGTTGCTCTCCACATTTAGCTCGAACATCGTTATCGACTGGGACATTACTTTTAAACCTAAAAGCTTTTCTCATAGCGGACGGAGAGATATTTCATCAATAGCTCGATGCAGTCAGAAGAACACCCCTGCCCCAGAAGCATTGTGTCCAGCCATTTGTACAAGTCGCTAATAGTTCCTGTACAATTGGGTTAATCATTTCCTATTAATAGATAAATAATATATATCATGATTCCCGTCGAACTTTTAGGGATTCGAATGAAGCGAAGTAATTTGATCATCATCGCTGTGGCCGTGGTGGCCATCGTCGTTCTTGCTGGCATCCGGGTCTCGGGCGTGCTGAGTCCATCGGAGAGTAAGACCATCACGTATCTCGATGTACCGCCAGTGAACCAGCAGGCGTTCATCGAACAAGGCAGGATCGATGGAGGAGTGAGTTGGGAGCCGTACGTATCTGATTCAATAGCTGCCGGGACAGCTAAAGCCGTGATCTGGTCCGGAGACATATGGCCGAACCATCCCTGCTGTGTGCTCGTTGCCGACACGTCCTTTGCCAAATCCAACCCTGAGACGGTCGCAAGGGTCCTGAAAGCCAACGTCGAGGCCAACCTGTGGATAGCAGATACTATTGCCAACAAGGACACCAACCCTGGCAACTATACTCTGCTTCTGAATATAGGGGCCGAGTTTAGCAACCGCAACACCACTGTCGTTGACATGTCCCTCCAGCACATGAAGCTGACATACAACATCACCCCGGAGACCGTCTCCTACCTGAAGATGTTTGTGAATGAGTACGTTAATGCCAGTATCATCCAGAGCGGCAAGGTCTCCAACGTCGAATCCTTTGTGAACAACCTTGTGGACACCTCTTATATCAACATGACCGCAGACATTCAGCCAGTCGCGCCGGGGACGCCTCTGACCCCCGTTAATATTGGCTACCTGCAGGGAGATCTGCACCAATTCGCCAGGGTCGTGGCCGAGAACACCACCGTTGGTGAAGGAAGGAGTCTGTTTGCCACATATGGCATAAAGACCAATGTGCCCGCCGAAATGCCCGTGGCCGGATATCCCAACGGAGGAGCGGTGATGACAGCGTTCGCCGCCCGGGACTCCAACATAGAGATGGGCTACCTTGGAGCCCCACCAGTGCTGCTCCAGCATGCTAACCTGGGCATCGACGTTAAGATATTGGCCCTTGCCAACACCGAGGGGTCCGCCCTTGTGGTGAATGTTCACAAACCCGTCAAGGACCTGAATACGGACCTGAGCGGCCTGACCATAGGGGAGCCCGGCCCATCGTCGATACAATATCTTCTTCTCGTAACCATCGCCGAGAAGTATGGCTACAAGCTTACAACTTGAGCCAATCTCCAAACCTTTTTATTTTTATACCCATGTAGGGGATGTGCAGGATGATTCATTTGTCTGAGACCAAGCGCGAAATCCATACCTTTTTTTCCAGATCCAACCTACTCAGAATTGGGCTGATGATTTCCTCCCTGCCGCTGTTCATAGCCGCATGGTGGCTATTAGCCGTATATCTTCAGGGCCAGAACTTTTACTACCTCCCCACGCCACTGGAGGTCTGGAACGCCATGGTACAGGCATGGACATGGGACCCCGTAACCCACCAGTCGCTGTTGGCAAACATCAATGCCAGTCTGGGTAGGTTCATGATCGGTTTCGTTCTTGCCATGATTGTGGCGGTGCCGCTGGGCCTGGTGATCGGGTACTCGCCCCTCGTGGACGCTTTTAGCAAGCCCATCGTAGAGGTGCTAAGGCCAGTGCCCCCCATCGCCTGGGTGCCGTTCCTCCTACTGGCCCTGGGCTTGTTCTGGGGCCCAGTCATCACCATATTCATTGGTGTCTTCTTCCCGGTGCTCTCGAATGTTATTTTCGGAGTGAGGAGCGTCGATCCACTGCTAATCGATGCTGCCAGGACGCAGGGGGCATCCAAATGGCAGGTGTTCAGCAAGGTCATATTTCCTTCCTCAGTGCCCTACATCATGGCCGGCCTGAAGATAGGTGTGGGAATAGGCTGGATGTGTATTGTCGCCGCCGAACTATTCGCGGCCAAGGGCGGGGGGGTCGGAGTCCTCATCACTGCGGGACAGACCATCGGTCGCTATGATATCATGTTCGCTGGCATGATAGTAATAGGTGTGCTTGGTATAGTGACGTTGACCGTCAGCGAGTTCTTAGAGAAGAGGGTGAAGAAATGGATGGGCATGATGTGATGCTCTCTATCAGTAACCTCAACAAGTCCTTTCCTAAGGACGAGGAGATGCTGGTAGCGGTCGACAAATTCAATCTCGATGTCAGAAACGGAGAATTCATCTGTATCCTAGGTCCGTCCGGATGCGGAAAGACTACCATATTGCGCATAGTGGCGGGTCTGGAGGCCCCTACCTCTGGTAGCATAACGGTCAGTGGGAAGACCATCAAGGGGCCAGGCTCTGACCGAGGCATGGTCTTCCAAGAATTCGGCCTGTTTCCCTGGCGAAGCGTCCAGAAGAACATTGAGTTCGGCCTTGAGGTCAAGGGAATCCCTTCGGAGGAGAGAGCCGGCATCTCACAGAAATACGTTGACCTGGTCGGATTGAAGGGATTCGAGAAATCCCACCCCAAGGAGCTTTCCGGGGGAATGAAGCAACGGGTGGGAATAGCTAGAGCGCTGGCCAACGATCCAGCAGTCCTACTGATGGATGAACCATTCGGCGCGTTGGACGCCCAGACCCGCAATCAGATGCAGGCGGAGCTCCTCAGGATCTGGAGCGAGACTAGAAAGACGGTCCTCTTCGTGACCCATTCGGTCGATGAGGCAGTCTTCCTTGCAGACCGCATCGTAGTCATGACCGCCCGCCCAGGTACAATCAAGGAGATATATGATATCGACCTGCCCCGTCCCCGCGACCGTGCTAACCCCGAATTCATTGCACTGCGCAGGACCATTCTCGATGAGCTGGAGAGGGAAAGACAGCAGGTCTAAGCAGTCTTCTCGGCGGCCCTGGCAACGGCCCGTACGATGCTCTCCTGCGGGATGACGATAGAGATCGGGATGGTGAGAATCTTCTCCACGGTAGGCGCCACTATCGGTGCGCAGACCAAAGCGACGGCACCGTCACGCTCTGCGTGGACAGCAGCGACGATGGCGTCCTCAATGCTTGCCGCAGGGTATTCCTTGATACGGATATTTCGACCATGCACCCGCAAGGTGCGCTCCTCTATCTTGTTGAGAACGACCCGGTGGCCGATGACGGCGATGAAGTCACCGCCGGGATGATTCTCCAATCTCCTCACCGCCCAGATGATATTCCTGACGGTGCGCAGATTGGGCTCGCGCTGATCCTGCATGATCTTATAGAGTGTACTGGGAGACAGCCCAGTAGATGTGCAGAATTCATGTACGCTCATCTTGAGATCCTCATCAAGGATATCGCGAAGCGCCTCCCTGAAGCCGCCCTCGTCGCGCAGGATGCCTGCTATCAGTTTATTCTCCAGAGCCATGTTAGACTTTCTCCTGCCGAACTGCCTTGGATGCATTATCCCCAGCCACGCAGCCCTGTCCCACGGCCCTGGCAAGCTGCCAAGGTCTGCCAGTAACATCGCCACAGGCATAAACGTACTCCATCTCCGTGCGGCAGTTCTCGTCCACTTTGATCTGTCCGGACGGGTCAGGCAATATGCCCAGTTCCAGCGCAAGGTCCATAGAACCCTTCGCCCCCAAGGCGATGAATACCCCCTGCACATCTAGCACCTGCCCACCTTCCAATTCCAGACCAGTAACAGTGGTCTCGCCTATTATCTTCACAGGCTTGGCCGCAATCATCTCCACCTTGGTACGTTTAACCTTATCCAGCATTTGCGGGGAGGCCTTGAGCTCACGATGTACCCAGATCACCTTGGCTGCGTACTCATCCAGCAGCATGGCGGACTCAGCGGCTTCTGATTCCTCACCTATTACGGCAACAGCGCGGCCGCGGAAGAACCCAGCATCGCAGGACGCACAGTAGCTTACTCCCTTGCCCAGATATTCCTTCTCCCCAGGCACACCTAACTTAGCACGAGAGATCCCCGTGGCAAGAACGATAGCACGGGCGAATACCTCGCGATCAGTCTCGGTCGTTATCTTAAATCGATTCCCTTCCTTGGCAAGCTTGATGATGTCCTCCTCCAGAAGTTCGGCCCCAAAATTCTTGGCCTGTTCCCGCCCGACGCGGAGAAGTTCCTTCCCCTCGATAGAGGGTATGCCAAAATAATTCTCAACATCCGCCCGGTTCAACGAGGAGCTCTCGCTCTTGCCCATGGCTACAACCTTGACCTTATTCCTGGCTGCATGAATAGCCGCCTGCAGTCCAGCTGGTCCAAGGCCGATGATCGCAACATCCACATCCATATAGATCGTTAATGAAATGCTCGTTCATCAATTAGAAACTTCGGCAAAATTCTGACCAAGGTAAAAGAAAGGGTTTCAAAGAAGGGCTTGCAACTGACGAGCCAGCTCCTCCTCAGGACGTAAGCCTACCCACCGATCGATCAGTTCCCCATCTTTGTACACAAGGAGTGTGGGGATCGCCTCTATAGAAAAACGCATGGCGGTCCTCTGGTTCTCATCAGTGTTGAGTTTACCAAAAGCCACCTTTCCTTCCATTTTCTTGGCCAGGCTATCGATCACTGGAGACATCATCCGGCAAGGTCCGCACCATGGAGCCCAGCAATCCACCACCACGACGCCATAGCGATTAATGATTTCGTTAAAATTGTCATCGTTCATATTCAAAGGCTTGGAGGGCCAATCTACATTGACAATACTGGCCAGTTCCTGCCTCTTTCTCTCCCGGATTTGTTCTAGATCATCCATAACATTATCACCTCTCGGTTGTGCGTGACCGATGCAAAACCGTATTGTCCATTCTTAGATATATAGATTTTCGACAAGGAGCACGGGCCATAGAGATTGTATGAAAAAATTGGAAGAAAATGAGCCCCACGAACCCAAGAATTTAAAATATGCAAGCCGATACCTCGGCCGGGATGAACTCATGCTAGAGGAAGCCTCCGAACTCATTGGATTACAGATCTACACGCCTAACGGCATATTCTTGGGGAATGTCAACAACCTAGTCATTGATTTGAGCAACAAGCGTGTGGATGGCCTATTCGTCAGCGAGACGAACCCCCTGCTGGTAGAGGATTCCAAGGCTGTCAATGTTCCCTTCCGCTGGATCAGCGCGGTGGGAGACATCATCATCCTGAGATACTTCCCCAAGCGGGTGACCACCAAGAAGCCCGCTCCACAGATCTAAATTATTTCCATTCTTACACACTGTTGAGAGTCGCTCATCCATGAACGGAAGAACGATCTATATTGACCCTGCCGCCGTGCTCATAGGGCATATCTCCTTGGCTGATGGTGTTAGCATCTGGCCCTGTGCCGTGCTTAGAGGAGATGAGAATAGTATATCCGTGGGAAGGGGTAGCAATGTTCAGGACCATGCGGTCTTGCACGTCACCAAGGAATATCCTACCCAAATAGGGGAGGACGTCACTATTGGCCATGGAGCCGTAATCAATGGCGCGGATATTGGTGATCGCTGCATCATAGGAATGAATTGCACCATCATAGAGGGCGCCAAGATAGGTAAGGGAAGTATAATCGGTGCAGGAGCAGTGGTCACCGGCAGAACCGTCATCCCTCCTCGCTCCCTTGCAATTGGCGTCCCTGCCAAAGTGGTCCGTTCCGATGACCCCACACTGGAAGAGAAGGCACTGGCAAATGCTCGTAATTACCACACATTACGAGATGAGTTCTTAGCAGGGAGACATCCCCGAGCAGTGGTGGAGACGAATAAAGAACATCAATAATCGCCTGGCACGGGTAACGCCATCCCTAACATCTTCTGAATCACATCATCTTGGTGAATTGGTTCAAGCAGATCATTTTGGCAAGAGTGATAATAAAGAGTAATTCCCAGATAGCGCTACAATTCTCTATCTTTCTCGGCGTCAATCATGCTTTTGCCGAGCTTCCGAGTATGGGAGCATTGTCCGATAGATCGACCAACCTGACAATATCATCTATATCCATGCCACAGGCCGCTGACAGCTCACTATGCATGCTCAGCATATTCCTCCCCTGCTCCTCCAAGCCCTTGCGGACGAAGTTGACATAGGATTCCTGCGAAGTCAAGACCTCCGTGTCTCCTACCAGATTATCTGCATGACAGACTATTCGCTCTTCCAGCGTGGTCGGCACATAGTCCATTTCGGGCAGACCGAGGGCCCTGGCCGAATCCGCCGTTATGCCAGCACCAATATGCTTCTGGATTATCAGTGCCAATGGCTCGGACAATCCCCTCCCTCTGGCCAGGCGCGCCCCCTCCACCCCATGACGAATATCGTGAGTGCGGCTACGCCCGAGGTCATGTAGAAGACTGCCAGCACGCACCAGATCAAGATCGGCGCCACACCTCTTGCCAATAACTTCGG
>JAAYQQ010000131.1 GCA_012519255.1 Methanobacteriota archaeon
AACGTTGCCTTGATTCTCTTTTCGATTTCCCATATTTTGTCCCGACAATCATGGTTGAGAGGGAACACTTGCACGACACCTCTCATTTCCTGAATGCGGGAAATGATATCCTCCATCTGCGTCATATGAAATGCTCAACTACTTGTGCAATATTAAAATCTACCATGGCAGGTCCGCACTGACAGAGAACTCCAAGCATTAATATGGCGATTAGAATTTTTTTAAGGCTCAAACCCTCATATATTCTGACACATTCGACCCTACCCATCGCATGAATATGGGGATGAGATGCTAGGCGAGGGGAGGGGAGCATCTATTATCAAAAGGAAATTATTATCACGTCCCCGGCCAGACAGACTGTTCGAGATATATCAACCCTCAAACTCAAATTGGACGTTACGCTTTAGCCCAAAGCCTGCGGCCGCTTCAGCAGTCTTGATGAGTGCCGATGGGATGGGACAGGCAGAGTGAGCCAACACCTTCCCGCAAGCGTTGTAGATGGGATTGGTGGAGAAGGGCATACGCAGGATCTCGATTAGGTTCACTTCTGCTGACAATTCATCCTGGACCTTCTTTACGTGAGGGCAGTCACTGATGATCCTGAAACAGATCTTACCGTCTTGACACGAGGCACTGATCTTCGTGCGGAAGCGACAAACACCAGCGTCCACGATCATGCAGGTAATGCCGGAACTTTTGTCGTCGGGAGTCATTACTGGTAAAGCCTATGTCGCACTCATAATTCTTTGCTTGACCCATTATGGCGCACCGCTCTGTCAGAGGTTCTCCTTACGCGTCCGGGAGATCAGCTCGAACATTCCTCCCCGGGTAATATCAACGATGCCGAAGACGGCTACCGCCTCTTTACGGCGCACTATGGGTACGACGACAACAGGCACGCCGCGATAGTGTCCAGAGGGGGCAATCCTCCGAATGATCGTGTTGCGTCTAAGCGATTCCTCCAGCACAGGCCCCGTATAGTTTATATCGACCACTTTGCCGTCCTCGCATCTAACTCCATTATTATTTCGGCTACGCATGGTCACGGGCATCCGCCCTACAAGCTCATGTACGGCCAGTGCAAGGCACTTAAGTTCCTCCGCCTCGGCATCAGGAGATATAAGCCCGCTAGTCCCATCTTGCCAGCATGGTCGAGTCGAGTCGCTCAGTGCCAGGGCGGCAGTCACGGCGCCTTTCTCCGCTGCCTCATAGGACTGAGCAGTTCCGATAATGACAACATCATTGTCCTCTAGAGCGAAAAGGGCTCGAATAGGCAGAAATTTGGATTGCTCGGGAACCTCTGGATCGTCGGGGAACATAAGTTTTCCATCTCTGAAGATCAGAGTGGTCGCTCCAATCGCACCGGCGCGGACCGCCTCATCTCTCTGTTCGTAACCAGTGTTAATGCGATCGGCCAATCCCTTGACCAGGACTGCACAGTCTCGAGAACCTATGGTGAGATCCCCGATTTGCAGAGGGGCTACTGAGATTCCGGAGTTTCGGAACTGCCTCCATCCGCGCTCGGTAAGGATCGCACCCTTTTTGGTATTCTCAACCGTGCCCTTCCGGACCATCTTATTAAGTATGGTCCGAGTGCTCCCTTCTCCTATGCCCAGGATTTGGGAAAGGGTCTTGCGGCCTACCGGACCTTGTGTGCTGATGGCGTCGTACGCTTTCCAAACATGGTAGGGGGAGAACTTAGGGGTGGGCCCTCCTCCGGTGTAAGATAAGAATTCTAGGACCATTCAATCCATGGATGGTTCATCCATCCTAATAAACTTTTAAGGCCCCGGCGGGAACTTTTTCATTGTGTTACTGAAGATGGGGTACAAGGCCGGCACGATGATATCTCATGTGCGGAAGGAGAGGAGCAATGAATAGGGCATTTGTTGCCTCAAAAATCATCATCTGCCTGCGCCTCGAGCCCTATGAAAAGGTTTGGGAAAGGGTTTAGGGAATCAAAGCGCTGCATTAAAGGCATCCACTGGGTGTGAGCAAGCACCCAGGGATGTTGGCGTGTTATCCTTTGGGCCTATCACTTGCCCCCGCTAGCCACCTCCTGAGATATTGTCTGCTGTAATGCCTGCACCGGTGCTTCCGACTTGATGAAGTCAGAATCATCAGTGAACAGCATGTCATCAGCGATCTTTCCCCTTGTGACTCTTATTAGCAGCCCACCTGCGAAGCCAGTGACCAGACATATGATCACGGCGACTACTGCGGCGACAGCATTGGTGAGTGTTCCAGTGATCACCACGATGGAAAGGGCCCCCACCCAGCCAGCCATGCCGTGCAGGTTGTGCACTCCCATGACATCCAGTACCCCTAGCTTGGATGTTAGCCAGGGCTGCAGGTAGATGAAGCATAGGGCGGATACGATACCGGCGACCAGCCCCACAAGGAGAGCTCCCCACGGATTCACCGAGAGTAGCGGTGACCCAATGGCCACTGGGCCTGCCAGCAGTGCATAGGTATAGACCAATGGGTTAACCTTCTTCTGGACCATCTGACATACCAGATAGGCGCTAACGATCGAACCTAGGCCAGCCATGTAGCAGGTGATAAGGCCCCATGTCACTTGGTCAGCGGGCAGTAGTGCCGTGACGAACGAGGGCCATAGGACCCATAATACCATGCTGCCTAGCCATACGAACGTAACGCTATGAGTCGTTGTATACATGGGCTCATCGAACGCACGTTTCTCTCGCACGGCCATGGCCAAGCCCAATCCCCAATAGGCTGCGACCATGTGGACCAGTATAGATCCGCCAGGATCCGTCACTCCCACACCGTTCATGACGAATTCGCCCAGGAACCACTCCACGAGCGCGTATGAGGGAGCAAAGAGTGCACCCACCAGCAGATACTGCCACATCTTGATGGTGCCCAAGAACACACCTATGGCAATAACTAGTGTGATCGCGCATATGGCGCCCCTCATCACCAGGGCCTGATCCCAAATCGCGTCGAAGTAAAACTCTTGGATGGCCACGAATCC
>JAAYQQ010000132.1 GCA_012519255.1 Methanobacteriota archaeon
CCATCCTGTATCACTCCTGCCAGGATGCCGTCGCCGACGGCATGAATGATCACCGATATTATGAACAGCAACTGGACAGTGGGGATTACATCGGTCTTGATATTGGCGACTGAATTGGGGACATTGGCTTTCTCGGTTGCCTCATCTACTTGACTGCCCGCTTCCATCATTCTGGGGAGGAAGGTTGTGTTGAGAATGAAGATGGTAGCGATGAATACAGCGAAGGCGACGTAGATGACCATGGTGTAGGTCGACATGGAGATGCGTCTCTCTTCCTGGTTGAGCATAACCTCTCTGGCATCATGCGCGACCATGGTGAGCACGTCGGCGACGTTGCCTCCCGCATCGTTGGCCTTGATGATTATACTGGTCATGCGGCGTATGAGTGGAGTATCCACTCGCTCAGCGAACAACCGTATGGCGTCTGAGGCAGGCACTCCCCAGTCGATCTGAGCGGCCATACGACGTATTTCTGGGGTAAGGCGCCCATATCGTCCGTGGGATGCCACCTTGATGGCCTGAGATAGGGTCATGCCGAAGCGCCCGGCCTCAGCAACATCCCTCAGGAATTCGGGAAGGCGGCTTTCGATCTCTTGAATCCTTTTGCGCCTATGAGATGTGTAAAATCCATAGGGGCCGCAGATGGCCATCAAACCAAACATCAGATAGTCGATCCATTCTCCAGGGAGGATGAGGCTGCCGATGGCGTCGAGGAATCCCAGTATGAAAATGAAGCCACCTATGATGATGGAGACAATGAGTATGCTCTTACTGTAGTCGAGTTTTCTAAGGTTCAGCTGATTAGGGTCAATTATATTTTCCGTCATGCCCACACCTCAGAACGACGACTCCTTGGTCATATTCCAGATATAGAATATGAACCCGAACTGGGAGAATGGGATCATAAGTCCTATCACTAGCTCAAGCAACAGGATTGTAGTGTCCGAGCTACCACCGCCCCCGGGAACGATTGCCATGATAGCCATGATGATCACCAGGAAAAGTGGAAAGGCCACAACTACTGTTACGAAAGACTCGGCCATGAGGCCAAGGGTCTCCAGCTGTGAGCGCATCTCCAGTTTACCTTCTTTCTCGAACTGTTCGGCCTTCTGCAGAAAATAGGGCTTTAGCTCTCCACCTGAAGTGGAAGTCGTTACCACGCCCTGAAGGAACTCCTGAAATTTGACCGATGGAGTCCTCTGGGCAGCCTTGGTGATGGCGGTGAGAATATCGATACCCAGTAGTTCGGTGTCACGGGTGATCCACTCTGCCTCATTTTTTATCTCGCCATAGATATCCTGTCGAGCCAATTCCTTGAAGATGACATCTACGTTGACGTTGGCGGAGGCCATGGCGGAGATGAAACTCATGGCCGGTCCGATGCGCTTGTTAATATCACGAGCACGGGTACTGGCCCTGGAGCTTGGTGTGGCCATCAGCACCCCATATGTCATTATGGGGGGTAGCATGATGACGAGCATAACGAAGATGAGCACTGTTGCTACAGGCACGTCGAGCACAGCCAGCATGATGCCACCAAGCACGCCCGCCACAGCCAGTGCGGCAGCAAATACCAGCAGCGTACTCATCCATACGTAGGCAGTGTATTCTTCCACCCTCATGCGGAGCTGGGCCTGCTGGAGCTGAAGCTCAAGACGCGGATTGGGCCTGGCCCAGCGCAGGACGGCATCGCCCATGACCTTCCAGCAGA
>JAAYQQ010000133.1 GCA_012519255.1 Methanobacteriota archaeon
TATCTGCTCCAGGCTCAATACCTATGAAGATCGGAGGAGTGGGGCCTGCTGAAATGACACGGCCGGCGCGATAACGGCGTAGTGCTATTCGCTTTTTTCATCCCGGACGAACATGTCCGAGCTTGGCCGCACCGCATTCCGGGATAGGTTCATGTCTGCGGGCCCCATCCTGAACGTCATGAACAAGATATCGATCGGCCCCAGGCCCTACATGGCGGCCATGCCCACGGTGCTGGTGGGTGCCACCGTGGGAGGAGAGCCGAACTTCATGACCGCGTCCTGGGCCGGAGTGGCATGCATGGAGCCCCCGATGGTGTCGGTGGCGATCAACAAGGCAAGGCACACGGAGAAGGGCATTGCAGAGAACAAGGTGTTCAGTCTTAACATTCCGGCGGCCAGGAATGCGGTGGAGTCCGACTTCTGCGGCATCGTGTCGGGAAAGAATGAAGATAAGGCAAGTAACTTCGAGGTGTTCTATGGCAAGCTCGCCAGTGCCCCAATGATTGAGACCTTTCCAGTCAATATCGAATGCGAATTATACCACACCGCGGATCTGGGTTCGCACAACCTTCACATTGGCAAGGTCGTGGACGTGCACGCCGACGAGAGCTGTCTCACCAATGGCGCCCCGGACACCATGAAGGTGGATCCCATCGTGTACTCCAATAAGAACTACTATCGGGTGGGAGAGACACTCGGGAAGGCCTATTCCATTGGAAAGGGCATGAGAAGGCTATAGGCTCCCGGTCACGCCACAGACGGTATTCTCACATCTCACGATCCTATGGAGACGGTACGAGGTCAGGGTGCGGGACGCGAAGGCGAAGGAGTACGTCGATCTTGCCGTCAACGGCACGGGCCGCGTGTGGCGGATGACTGATGATATTCTTGCCTATTCGAAGATGATACGCAGGGCAAGTTGCTAGGGCCCGTGGACATGGATGGCGCCCTTACCACCGCCCTCAAGGGCTATGGTGTGGTCATCGGAGAGAGCAGTGCGTACGTCACCAGAGATCCATTGTCATGTATCGTGGTGGACGGCACGCAGATGGGGTTGCTGCTCAACAACCTTCTGGGGAACACCATAAGGTCCCAGCGCGACGAAGCGCCAAAGGTTCACATCGGCGTCACGGAGAACGCCGGCGAATGGCTGTTCCTCGCCAGGGACAATGAGATAGACATTGACAATACGCAAAAAGAACGCATCTTCCAGATGTTCCAGCGCCTGCACACGCGAGGCGAGTGCAAGGGCGCCGGCATCGGCCTGGCCGTGGCCAGGAAGATGGTGGAGAGGCATGGCTGGCGCATCTGGGTGGAGAGTGAGAATTGAACAGGCTCGACCCTCTGCCCCATTATCCCGCTGTAAAGTGCCTAGAGGCGGGACCGCCCCTGCTCGTGGAAGGAATGGGCGGCAAGCCGGTCGTTGACGATGATCAATCGACTACGAACTCCACATCATTGGTCTTATTCCTCCGCGCATTGTTGCGTGAGATCATACCCGCCTCCATCCACCCGGCGCTGATCACTCCAGCCGGGGCGAGGCAGTTGGCGGACATGCGGCAGTTGCAGTAACGGTCCACGATCCCACTCTTCGCCTTGTCTGTCAGGTCCACCAGGGTGATCTTCTCGAGACCCTCAGAGAACTCCTGAACATTAACGCAGTCCGAGTCGATCTTGCAGCTGAAGGTGCCATCCTCCATCATATCGACCGCGATATGATGTGTCTTCCCACACAAGCGCATGTTGACCTTTACCTTTGATGTCATTTTCGTCCCCTTACTGAACCTACCCTGTCGAACGTCCGTTCGGGACCATGCCGATGCAGGATGGTTCTTGCTGCGAGGTGAATGGTAACAAACCATTTCATTATTCTTGTGAATACGGAACTCGGTGTCTACGTTCCGCTCTGCCGCCACACTTTCACGCTATTATCGTTCAGCATATCCGCGATTGTCTGTGTGAACGGCATTCAACCAGTCGTAACCGCACCACTCCTCGCTTTCTCTACGCTTGCGCTCGGTGACGTCTCTGAACATTAACGCAAAGCGCTCACCGCCCAGGGAAAACATCCGGGCAGATCATACACACACTCAGGCAGCGTCCAGGGCCCTCGCTGTAATGCTCAAGTTTCACCGACCCCCCCCATTTCCGCCACCCGGGCGACCGCGTTCAGGGATGCTCATCACGGACCGAAATGATCTCTCTGCGCAGCCTGCACACGACCTCTTTAGGAGCATGGCCATTATAGCCCCGTACCGCCTCATTCGCATCGAGGACACATTGGTCAACCACTTGCCACCATGATTGCGGACCAGCTCGCAAACGGCGACCGCATCTTACAAATTCTTGAATGGCACGATACATGGATTCATCTGAATGTTGTTGAACGCTAGCTTGCCGGGCGATAAACGGGGCGTTGTTATGCAACATCATCCGGTTAGTTCACCTACTTTTTCAGGCACCCTATATCTTGGGCCTTCCACCACCACTCCCTGATGGTTACTCCATGGGTGCCCATTGATATGGCCCCATGCAACCCATGAGCCCTGGGCCCCAGGCTGCCTTATGGCCGAGAGTAACGGGCATCGATGTGGCGGCAGAAAGAGTCGAAGATTAAGAAAAAAGAAGGGGTTTGAGCCCCAGCAGGGCGATCAGGTCTTGCTGTGGGCGACACTGGCCGAGACAGCCGGAGTCTCCTTCTCAAACAGCGTCCAGAATGGGATCGCGATCAGATCCCAGACGATGAACACCAGGAAGATAGCCAGTGTCAGGTATGCCCAGGAGGGGAAGGTGTTGTTCATCAGCGCGGGCAATGCAACGAAGATCACCCAGATGGACTTGTAGGTCAGCTGCATGAGCAGCACCGGTACGAACTTCAACGGTGCCCGGAAACCGAGGATGGATGCTATGGCGAAGGCCAGATAGACGCTTGCCGCGATGCCATATATCATGGGGTTGTCCATGGGTATCGCGAACAGTGTCTCTGTCATGTCTGGCACTGCTAGCATGACCAAGCCGAAAAGACCGGCCACGATCACCGTGAACAGGTACAGCCCCTTGAGCAGTCCCGTTCTTATTCTCCCATGTTCGGCAGGGCTCATCACCAACCCTCCATATACATTACGTCTCTACCGATTAAGAAACTTATCTTTTAAAGTCCAGATAACTACCAGGAGTTCGGTCCCATGATGCGAAATGTCGGCCCTGGATGGTGGGCGCTCCCCTGAGAAACGAGCTCCGGCCGAAGCCGCGAACCTGGAGGCCGGTATCTACCTTAGCTCGATGACCACCAGTTCAAGAACGGTGTCGCCCACATTCTTTGCCTCGTGCGATTGGGCGTTCATGTATATGGCCTTCCCCGTTTCCAACTCCATCGTTTCGCTCTCCCCAGAGGGGTAGGTCAGTTGCACCCTGCCTCCTTTCTCAACATACATAATGTGGTCTGGATGGGCGTGCATCGTGACCATGTCCCCCGCCTTGATGGAAGAACGAATTACCCGCACACGTTCATTCTCCAAAAGCAATTCGGGCGCGTTCCTCGCCAGGCTCATTGGATCTGACACCGTCCGCTCCTGTAACGATCTCATTGTCGCGACCTCCGATAGACCATTGGCAAGCCGTGACGTTCGTTTGAGCGAACAGTACAAGTATGTTTCCCTGTTGCTGGCCACTGCTTCAGGCCATCATCAGGTGCATGGGAGTCTCCGGGACGCCGATGACTGAAGGCCAGGCGTGCCTGCCTCCCATCCGCCGATATGTGAATGACGGCCCGATCTAGGACTGCTTTCCGCCCAGCAGGGCCCTCAGCTCCCCCACCGGGGGCACGATGCCTACGAACTTGATCTCCCCATCGATGGCCAGCGCCGGCACCGACCTGAGTCCCCGTCTCTCCATCTCTGCAATGTCGGTAATCCTGATAACCTCCGGCTCGATGCCAAGCTCCGAGAGCGCCTGTTGGAGATTGAACTCAAGCCGCCGGCAATTGACGCAACCAGTGCTGAACAGCTCGATCCTCATGAGCCTCGAATGTTCAACGGCGCTCCTCCGATATAATGGACGTCTGATATCCGCGGCCGCCACGCACGTCGAAAACTTTATTCGCAATTACGAAATCGTCGCGAAGGCGCGTTGGCAGGACCAGCGAGCCAGGCCCATGGAGGCCTACAGAAAGAACACATCACGGAGGGACAAAGATGGGATTGTTCGACAAGGTGAGAGGCATCAAGGACGCAGAGACCAGGCTGAGCAGGGAAGAATCGTTCGCATCGATCACGTTGGTGGCAGTCGCCGCGGACGGCATCGTCACCGAGGAGGAGGCGCAGGGCCTCATCGTCGGGCTGGCCCGCATGAAGACCTACGCCGGCTACAATGGAAATCAGATGGCTGCCATGCTCAACAAGCTCATCGGCCTTCTCAAGAAGCAGGGGGCCGATGCACTGCTTGGCATGGCCAAGGACGCCCTCCCCCAGGACATGAGGGAGACGGCGTTCGCGGTGGCCACCGACCTGGCGCTGGCCGATGGGGAGCTGGCCTCACAGGAGAAGGACGTGCTCACCAGGCTCCAGCAGAGCCTTGGGATTCCCGAGGAGAAGGCGGTCAGCATCATCGAGGTCATGCTGATCAAGAACAAGGGCTGAAGCCCCTTCTCAAAGGCGGGGAGACCCGCCCCTTCCACGTTTTCATCGTCCGGCCATCGCGGCCGGACGTATCGTTCTTCACCAGCCGTTCACCGCAATCTTTTATTTCTTTACGACCGAAATCTTATGACGATGAGTGCCGAGGTGATCGAGGAGCCACGGCTCAGGGGCCGCAGGTTCGTCTTCGAGGACCGCGCCAACGCCGGCCATGCCCTGGCCAGGGTGCTGAGAGAGCGCGTGGATGGCGACGCCATCGTCCTGGCCATACCGTCGGGAGGCATTCCGGTCGCTGCGGCCATTGCCCGGGAGCTCGACTGGCCGATGGACCTGGTCATCGTCCGCAAGCTGCAGATCCCGTTCAATCCGGAGGGGGGCTTCGGCGCGGTGACGATGAGCGGGGAGATGTTCCTCAATCATCAGCTCGTGGCTGACCTCGGCCTTACTGCCGACGAGATCGGAATGGCCCAGGAAAAGGCCCTGGCAGAGGGTAGGTCCCGGCAGAGGGCCCTGCTGGGCGACCATCCCCGGCAGCCATTGGAACGAAGGACGGCCGTCCTGGTTGATGATGGCCTGGCATCGGGATATACCATGCTCGCAGCCCTGGCACAGGTGAGAAGGGAGCGCCCGGCCCAGGTGGTCGTGGCCGTCCCGACCGGCGCGGACAGCACCGTCCGGATGGTGGCAGAGCAGGCCGATCTACTTATCTGCCTGAACGTGAGGGGAGGAGCGTTCGCGGTGGCCGATGCCTACCGGAACTGGTACGACCTCACCGAGGAGGAAGCAGTGGCCACGCTGCGCTCGGTGCGCTGAAATCGGGTGGACCATTGCTTCACATGTCGGCATTGACGGAGAAGGACGTCGCGAACAAGTTAATATCCCGCTCATCAGCATGATAATGCTGGTCTGCAGTCCCATTCAAGATGAGGCAGCGAGGGGGGAAAGTGAAGTACGAAAGAAGGTGCTCTTAATCAGCGACTCCATCGGCCTTGGACACATGCGGAGGGGCCTGGGAATTATGAGGGAACTCCGCGCAGGAAGGCTGGATACCGGCATATTATGGTTGGCTGATGTGTTGCATGCATGCCATCACCCTGTCCAAGTAATTGTACATCCCCCCTTGCACATCATAGGTCATCGACCGTTAAGCCGAAGCCATCATTGTTGTCTTGGTCCGCATGGCTCAGTATCTTATCGCAATAAGGGGGCCCCATAACGAGAGCAGTTAGGGCAGTGGCCAACGAGCAAACTATGTGATTAAATATGTAATTTCTACTAGATACTTCCTCATCCACCAAGGTTTATACAGTCTGTTAGAATTGACACTTCGGAGATGGAGACGGGTTGAGCAGATACGGGCTAAGTGAAGATGAACTGGTCGATCTCATTATGCTTTCTGGGTACCAGTTACAGCTCCGGGACGGAGATGTAGACCACCGCGCAGTACCAATCACCAAGTTCGTTCACTCGGTTGCTGAGGATCTAGGGCTCGACGATGTGACGCGATGCTGGTACCTCTATGGAAATTATACCCTCCACCCTCACGCTTCTGAGGCGTTCTTGTTGCACCTGATGAGGCGGCAAGTCATCCCGGAAGCGCCGACCGCTAACGATCTGGTGAAGCTTTCCAAATCGAGGAAGGCAGCTGGAATATTTGCCAAGATACGTAAAACGGCCATGAAATACGGCAACTACTTCAAGGGAGACACGGTCAATCTCCGTCGGCATATCTACAAGAACAGGGCTCCTGAGCAGTATCGGATGCTCTACATTGCGCACCTTGACTATACCGTAGTGTGTGATGAGGTTCTCAAGAAGTATAGGTATGCCCCCCTTGATCGTAAGGTCGAGAAGAATTTTTCCAAGCAAGTCTTTGCTTTGCAACAGGCTGTGTACACTACTGACCTACGAGAGTCTTGCCGCGACGTCGTTTCCGAGTATGCCACCCTTATGGAGGCCATGGTGATTGCTAGGTGCGCGAAGGTAAAGCGCACTGAGGCCTGGTATGATGAGTGGGAATACGAATTCAAGACTCTGGTCTCAGAATATGACGATGCCATATGGAGATATCCTGCTTCGCAGATCGCGGATGAAACGCTAATCGGCCCGAGGGGGGACGACTTCAGACACAATGTTCGGGCATACATCGACACCGTAGAGAACTTCATGTGCAGGGCGCTGCCAGAGAAGGAGCTGCACCTCAGCTCTCTTGGCCTCCTGCCGTCAATAGTGGATATTGAGGACAGCACTGGAGTGTCGGAACTTAAAGCCGAGGAACGCGAGGACATCAAAGAAGCTTTCTACATCTATCTAAAGTGACAGTATGCGCCCCTACGACCTCTTCCTAGACTCGTGTATTTTTCTATCCCGCGCTATCGGTCAGGAGATGGAACGCTACTGCAATGACTGCGATTGCATCATCACATCCGGCCTTACTATGTACACGGGGACCGCTGTCAAGAAGGAACTGGATGAGGTTTTAAGGCGGCGGGAAGTCATTTATAAGACACCACTAAGACATATCCCGGGGCCAATCGCCTGAAGTATGAGTGGACATGGGGCGGAAGGATCTTACAGCATATGTCGTGGGAAAAGTAGTGGCCAGCACGGGCGATGGTAAGCTAAAGGCATTGTAGAGCAGCGATTGGGCCTATAGCTCTAGACCGCTGGCAGATGGATATGTTGTTACTTCCTCATTTGACGAACGTGCGCGGCCCAAGCGAGGTTTCACTCGTAGAAGCATTATTAGTTGAGACAGCAGTTCTAGGGCAGAGGCGTCAAGATGTGTTCGAAAAACATGAAGGAATTGGTAGAGAATAAGAAGTTCCTATTCTTTGGAGGGAAGGGAGGGGTGGGTAAGACCACCATGGCCGCGGCGACCGCCACCTGGCTCTCCGATCAAGGCTACAAGACTTTGATCGTGGCTACCGACCCTACCATCAGTCTATCGGCCATCTACGAACAGGAGATCTCTGAGACAGAGGTCGTTCCCATCGAGAGTTCTCAAAATCTGTTCGGCCTGAACATTAATCCCAAGAAGGCCATGGGCGTCTTCCAGAGTAGAATGGAGGAGATGATGCAGGGCTTCTCCACACTTTTTGGCAGTGACCTGCTGAGCACACCCTGCACCGAGGAGATCGCCGCTTTCGATCAGTTTGTAAGCTACATGGGCGACACCGAGCATGATAAGGTTGTGTTCGACACCGCCCCTACTGGGCACACACTCCGGGAGCTTAGTATGCCCTTTGATTGGTCTGGCTACATCGCCAAGCAGATCGAGGCCCGCACAGAGATGTCGGAAGCCTTGGGCTTCATTTATGATGAGAATATGATTGCCGATCTGCGCAAGGAGAAGGAAAGATATGATGCAGCAGTGCGAGCATTGTCTGACAGGGAAACTTCAGCCTTCAATCTGGTGCTGTTACCGGAGAAACTTCCAGTAGATGAGACGGCGAGGGCAGCAGAGGACCTGGGCGAGTTTGGCATTAATGTACGCTCCATTATTGTAAATGAGGTCATCCCCCGCGAGGTGCTCCAGGGCAACTGGTTCCTGGAACGCCGCCGGGCCACTCAGGACAAATATCTCCAGGAGATCGAGAGCAAATTTGACAATCTGATCCGTTCTGAGGTGCCTCTGTTCGAGACCGACATATATGGTTTGCAAAACCTGCGCAAGGTCGGCAAGGCGCTGTTCGGAGAATCCTCCTGATATGGACGGGATAATTTAACAACAAGTGGAAAAAGGAATACAGCGATAGATAAAATATAGAGAGAACTGAGGCATAGATATGGTAAAGCTGCAATTAGCAATTCTTTCCTTCGCCTGCTGCAAGCCCCAACTGGCCGTTCACGACAAACGGTACGTGGATGTTATCAAAGAGGCCGCCGAGAGGGCAGGAATAGAGTATGAGCTGGATCTTGTCCACGCCAGCGAGGCGCGCATGACCCAGAGCTACAACTACATGGGAGAGATCATGCCTCTGTTCAACAAATTGCATGACGGTGTCGGTCCAGCCCTATTCATTAACTATTCCCTTCAGCTGTATGGCGGGGTGCCTACAGTTGAGAGGCTGACCGAGACTTTCGAGAAAGCCAAGGTGGCTGTAGAACAGGGCCGTCTGTAGTCATCGAACGGACCGGTAAAAGGTCCCTCTTCCTCATTCTTTTCATTAGATCGTTCATTATGAGTCCATAATGTACATCGCGGCCGGATAAATTCATTAGAGGTTCAAGACTGCCTGCAAGCATTTCGGCGACGCGTGCATGAGAATAAGTCGATGTTAATGCTCAATGATGTCCTGCCCAGGCCATTGGCATTTCTGAGAGCCCCTCACCGTTAGATCATTAGCGTTCAAAAAGAGATCAAATCATTGAAGTGGATATTGCCCGTGCAAGTATGATTCAGTCGATGATGATTTAAAACCTGGTGAAAAGCGTGCTATAATGTTACGAACGTTCGTAGCAAGGTGGATAAACATACGATAAAATAATAGCAGTAATGGGTATCACCATGGCAAGGTAATGACATGGAAGAAGGTAAGGTAGGACTTATTGAAAGGCTGCGCAGATTTTTCCGTAGGGGTTCCGCGGACAATGCTCAAAAGAGCACTACTCCCGCCAATACCGCTTCAACAGAAGCTACCCCTAAGACAGTGCCCCCTGAGGCGGCTCCCCCGAAGAAAGACATGACGGCAACTACTGCCAAGACCGCTGAACCCGAGAAACCAGTCGCCGAAGCCCCAACGGTCTCCGAGGTCGAGGAAGAACTCCCCGCCCCGGCCATCGTAGAACCTCCGCTCCCACCTGCCGAAATGTTGCAGGAACAAGCATGCTTCCTATGTTACAATGCATGGCTGGCCAATCAGATAACCGTAAGAGAGGAGAAAAAGGATGATGCGATCCATCTCATTGCCTCCCCGCTTAAGGCGGCTCCATTCATAATGGCCGCATTCGCGATCAAGAAAGACAAGATGCCCACTGATGTGGTCGATCTGCGCATCGTAGATCCTCCCCTACCTCCCGCTGCAATGATTCAGGAGCAGGCGTGCTTCCTATGCTCGGATGTGTGGCTGGCCAATAAGATCAGAGTTGAAGAGAAAGCGCAGGATGGTGGAATTCGTCTTCTTGCCTCCCCTGCCGAGGCTGCTCCCTACATCAGGGCAGCATATGAGACCAAAAAAGATGCGCTGCCAAGCATAGTTGGTATTTCCATGGCCGCGCCGCAGCTTCCCCCACTCCCACCTGCAGAAATGATCCAGGAGCAGGCGTGCTTCCTATGCTCTGACGTGTGGCTGGCCAATCAGATCAGGGTGGAGGCAGACGTTCGCAATGGAGTCACACACCTCGTTGCCTCTCCCATCGCGGCAGCTCCCTATGTACGAGCAGCGTATGACATCAGGAAGGATGAGCTGCCCGCTGATGTGGTCGATCTAAGTATAGTGGATCCA
>JAAYQQ010000134.1 GCA_012519255.1 Methanobacteriota archaeon
AATGGGATAAACTGATAAAGCTATCCAATCAGTAAAACTCCTTCCCAATTCCTTACTTTTTTTCCGAAGGCGTCGTCTACCACGTCATGTTGAAATATGATGGGCTTCAACCACCATTTCTCCCCGAGCTTCGGGGAGGGGAGTGAAGGAGTGCATCAGGGTCTGAACGTGATAGCGGAGGTCAAGACCGGATGCGGCAAGCGATTTGAGGCATCAGAGATCGTGAAGCTGGAGGGGTGTGTAAGATGCTCTGCCAGCGAGCTGGTCGGAGATAGGAAAGTGGTGGTGTTGGCCTGCCGATGGCGATACTTTGCTGGCGTTGATCTGCCTGCGCTGAAGGAACTGGTCCATCATGCCGAGTGCCGATTCGTGCGCACCCCCTGCGCGGGGATGATATCGACACAGGTAGTCTCGGCTGCCCTGGAGGAGGGGGCCGACGCGGTTTTGATTATGGGAGGTCATCCGCATTTCTGCCCATTGCGGGAGCGCCAGAGGAATGAGGAAGTCCTCCGAGAGCAAATATCTCATGAAGGTTTCAATCCCGACCGCCTGGTCTTCGATTGGGCCGATGAAGACTCATTCTATCGACTGAGCAGTAAGGTGGAGAGGATAATCTCTATTGACCATACGGTCTCACCACAGTGAACTCATGTTGAACTAGTCCGTCCCAGTCTTTATTAGTGAATATGGGAATTCCGATATAGAAATACCATGACCTCTAACTCCCCCCGGTGTGATCACTGCGGCGACGTAGGCTGCAAGGCTGGACAGCCTGGTAAGTTCAAGTATTGCCCTACCAATATTTCAGGGCATGACAGGGCCGAGATCGTCAAGCGATATAATGATCCAGAGCTCCAAAAGCTCATGGGCGCTGCTGCCAAGGTAGAGCGAGGCACCCTACAGACGGTTAACGGCGTTCGGACTCCCATCCGTCCAAGGATATCTGAAATAATGGCCTTTGCAGATGAGATGGGATGGACCCGCATTGGCGTGGCCTTCTGCCTGGCCGCACGGGATGAGGCCCTCCGCCTGACCAAGGTATTGGAGGCTCGTGGCTTTGAGGTATATTCGATCATATGCCGCGCTTTTGGCATGACCAAGGGCGAGGTGGGCATTCCAGCTGAGAACTGCCTGAAGTCGCCAGATGAGACAGTCTGCAATCCAGTCTACCAGGCTGAATTACTCAATGATGCGGACACCCAGCTCAACATAGTGGTTGGCCTTTGTGTAGGCCACGATATGCTGTTCAACAAGCACTCAAATGCCTATGTGACCACGCTCATGGTCAAGGATCGCATGACTGGCAACAATCCAGTTGGCCCCCTGTATTCGAATTTCTTCTCCGCGATCTTGAAGCAGAAATAGGCACTTTTGGATGTGCCCCCTCCAGGGCACATTACATTCCGCCCCCATCTGGGGATAGCACACCTTGCATGTGTGTGGGGCTTGGGAAATGATAGAGGATGCCCTGCATGACTTGTTATTACCCAATATTCTGAGCCAGGGGCGGATATCTAAGGGGTAGAGGTAGGCGAGGGCCAGAATAATCTCGGCCATTTACTCGTCAGCCGGTGAGAAGAGATCCAGTATGGAAGTAGAACCATATGCTTGTCAAAGAAACGCACTCATCATCGTTGATTTAGCCATGGGGTCTGGTTGAGGCGTTGGAGTGGGTCCCACTGGCCCTAGAATGGTATTTTTGGACGTTGGTAATTTGTGGGCGTAACAAAAGATGCCAGGCCCTGCTGGAAATGAATGTTAGGGGGCGGAAATGGGCCACCCCTGCGCTCAATAAAGATGGAAAGCCAGATTGGCTCAGCAACCGAGAGCGGAATGGATTTAGTTAAGTTGTTCCTCAAAGTCCAGCAGCTCTTGCCATAGTCGGAGAGTCTCCTGGGCCTCCTCTTCATCAATTTTCTCAATGGCGAAGCCCGCGTGGACGACTACCCATTCTCCAGGCACTGTTTCGACCAATGAGACGTTGATCTTCCGGAGCACTCCGCCGAAGTCAACATCGGCCTGAGATCCCTCCACCTTGATGACCTTACCAGGTATGGCTAGGCACATGGTATCCTCACGATGACAGCACTTTCAGGATGGCCTCGGCGGGTTGGCCTTCCGTCTCTTCGAGGGCCTTGAATGCCCGATCGCGGTCGCATCCAGTCTGATCCATGACCAGTTTGATATCCTCTTCTGGGATAGATGGTTCGACAGGTTTATCTGGAGCGGAGGATGCCTGACGATCTCGGATAACAGTCTCTCCGATCACTTGGAAGGTTTTCTGCCCTTGCATATCCATGAGAGTGACTGCTGCATCAGTGACTATGTACTCCTGGTCCTTGGTGCGAATGATCACTTCCTCCACGTCGCGGAGCTCCTTGGCCGTGATACCTAGGCGCTTCATCGCTTGTTTCATCTGACGGGGGTTCACGCCCCTCATACCCGGCATCATGCTAACACCCTTTGTGATACCTGGAGGGTAGTTAAAGGTTTTCCGGAAACCCTCCCGAGAGACGAATGTTCTCTATCTTGTTGTTACCAACGCCCGAATAATGAGTATTGCCTTCTTGATTCCATAACGTGGTGAATTCTGGGAGAATAACGATTCAATGCAATGCTGTTTGGCACCAATATTCTGTGATGTGATCACTTGCCCGGGTATGAAGGTGAACCGTAATGCGTATGATTCTGAACCCAGGGCTCAGAGGAGGCTAAGATATCTGTTGACCTCCCAGTCTGTAACCTGGCTACGATACTCGTCCCACTCCTGGCTCTTGATGGTCAGATAGTGCTCGAATATATGGTCGCCCAGCGTACGTCGTATCAGTTCACTTTCGGACATAAGAGATAGGGCGTGGCCAAGGTTCTCGGGGAGGGATTCGATGCCATTAGTGGTGCGTTCCTCCCTACTCATATGATAGATGTCCTTTTCCACTGGCTCGGGCGGCATGATGCCCCGTTCCATACCCTCAAGGCCGCAGGCGAGCATGACTGCGAACTGCAGATAGGGGTTCCCCGCTGGATCAGGATTTCTTAGCTCGATCCGTGTTCTTCCGCCGCGGCCGGCAGGCACCCGTATGAGGGAAGAGCGATTTCTGTTGGCCCAGGAGACATAACAAGGCGCCTCATAGCCTGGTATTAGTCTCTTGTATGAGTTCACATGAGAATTGAGGATGGCACTGCTCTCCTTGGCATATCTGAGCAATCCGCCCAGATACTTCAAGGCGTTATCGCTCAGGCCGAACTCTCCCGAGGGGTCGTCGAAAGCATTTTTCCCATTGGTCAGAGCGAGAGATTGATGGACATGCATGCCTGAGCCAGCCATGTTGTGGATGGGCTTGGGCATGAAGCTGGCCCACAACCGATGCTTCATGGCAATGGTCTTGACAGTAAGCTTGAATGTCATGAGGCGGTCGGCCATCGTGAGGGCGGCCCCATATCGCATATCTACCTCATGCTGACCCGGCCCCACTTCATGATGAGATGCCTCACATTCGAAACCCATCTGATCAAGGCTAAGCACGATCTCCTTGCGGACCTCCTCCCCCTCATCCAATGCCATGAGGTCGAAATACCCCTCAGTGTCTCAAGGTATGGCTGTGGGGTTGCCACGGTCATCTAGTTTGAACATATAGAATTCGAACTCTGGGCCTACATTGAAGGTATATCCCTTCTCCTTGACCCTATCCACCATATTCTCCAGCACCAGACGGGGATCGCCCTTGAAGCGATTCCCGCAATGATCAAATATCTTACATAGCAAACGAGCAGTCTTGATACGTCCGTTGCATGTCCATGGATATATCTGGAAAGAGTTAAAGATCGGCTGGGCTCGCATGTCTGATTCTTCAATGGTGGCGTAGCCCAGAATGGATGAGCCATCGATATACACGCCCTCGTCAAGTACCTTTTCCAGATTGGAAATGGGGAACGAGACAGTTTTCACAGCGCCCAATATGTCGGAGAACTGGACCTCGATGAACTTAACCTCTTGTTCTTTGACTGTGCGGATAATATCTTCCTTCGTCTCGCACTCATAAGAGGGCATATCTCCGTCATTATTAGGACGAATTAATGAGCTTTACTATTGGCCTCGATCTCTTTCCTCATTGTATCTATTGCTCTTACCATGACCTCATCGGCTTTCTGTGGAGATGGGGCGCCTCCGACCGCAAAATTAGACTTTCCTCCCCCCCTGCCTCCGGCTGGAGCGAGTGCCTCGTTCAACACGGTTACGCAATTCACACCTAGCTCGGGCGGGCAGGCCACCACTAGCATGAAGCTTTCTCCTGCCGAACTGAGCACGCAGGCGGCTAATTCTTCAGTGAAGTGGGCGGCGGCGTCTAGAAGGGTTTTCTTATCCATATTATCAAACAGGCCGGAGTAGAGTTTGACCGTTCCCACCTGTGAAGGTGTGAGCTGATCCAGTGCCCTCCGACCATATTGGCGCAGCGCCTCTGCCTGTTGCATCCGTTCCCTCAGGGCATTGTCTAATGCGCTGAGCAGGTCTCTGGGACTCGCTCCCAGCGACTCCGAAGCTCTCAATGCGGCCATGGCCAGCTCCAGAGCCTTATGCTTGGCCTTGCCTCCCACCTCAAATTCCACTTCAAAGTCGGCTTTGGGTCGAGCTGAGGTGAACTTGGTGACCAGTATCATGCCCAATTCGCCCGTCCGTCTGACGTGGACACCGGAGCAGGCGGCCTTGTCGATATCTCCAATACTTACCACCCTAACCTCATCACCATGGATGCGATCCATCTTGATCCTCGTCTCAGCCAGCTCCGGATCATTCCGAGCCATGGTGCGGGCGGTGATGGCCAGGTCATCTGCGATGGCCTTGAGGGCGCCCCTCTGCGCTTCTATCACCATCTCCCACTCCAATGCGCCCTTGACCATGAAGCTCTTCTTATCTGGAGTGATGGCGATCTTGACCAGCTCCATCTCTGGGCAGAGTTCCTGCAGACGTGAGAATAAGAGGTGCTCGGCACTGTGCCCCCTCATTAGATCATAGCGACGCCCCCACTCTACTTCTCCCCTGACCTTGGAACCTGGCGTGAGATTATGGCCGGGGACACGATGGAGCACACCATCTCCATCCTGTTTGACCTCGGTTACGGGAAGTCCATTCAGGGTCCCCATGTCGGGGTCTTGCCCCCCGCCCCCAGGATAGAAAGCGGTCCGGTCGAGCGCCACCCACTCTCTATTAATGGACACTACTTCGGCCGAGAAGTCCTTCATGTAGGGATCGGAATGGTAGAGATGGACTGTCATGGGGTCGAGAACAAGAACTCCGTGGATATAATTTTCACGGGGTGACCAGGCTACGGTTCGAATCTAATGGCGAATCTCTTATTTTCAATATGCCCGATAGCTCCGGTGAAGTCCCAAGATCTTCAAGAGGTCGCTACCGGGGTCAAGAACGGCCGGTCCACGGTCCTTTTACAGAATATTAAGCTTGGTCGTCGCAATTTTGCACCATTGATCGCCTTAAACGCTATCACATTGGAGACATTAAGGCACATAGTTCAGGGAATGGAGAGGCAATGAATTTCTAGGGGCGCTTCCCAGTTCCTCAACATGCCTTGTTGGAGATGGTTAAATTCAGTGCTAGAGGAGGCGGGAGTGGAAGTTAATGACGAGAACCGTGAGCGCATAGATCAGGTGATCCATGATTATGTAGTCGATCAGGCTTCCCATGGGCGCTGCTCAATGATCATTGAAGAGGCCAGCCAGCAGATCGCTGGCGATAGTGGCATGCGCCGGGAACTAATCGATAAATTACAGCAGGTGGCCAGGCCCTGAACTGGCGCGAATCGAAGGCAAGACCGTATGCAGCCCCACTGACCGCTTTGAAGTAACGATTCAGCCAAAATATTAGATAGCGTTTATAACATATCCACAACGTTTAGACAAATGTCTAAACCTCCTAGGTGAGATAAATGTTGGACGAGCTCGACAAGCGCATCATCGAAGAGCTATGCATCTCCAGCCAAGGCTCCTACAGGCAGATCGCCAGGAGATTGGGCGTACATCCCACCACGCTTATCCAGAGGATAAAGAACCTTGAGGAAAAGGGCATCATCAGAGGCTATCGTGCCAATGTGGATTACCTAAAGCTGGGCTATGAGTTCATGGCACTGGTGCACATATATGTAGAGGGCGACGTCCTTGATGTCCAGAGTAAGATCAAG
>JAAYQQ010000135.1 GCA_012519255.1 Methanobacteriota archaeon
GCGGCTCGCCCTGGAAGAAAGGTCTCGGAAAGTAGAGGTCCGAGAGAAAGAGGTCCTCGACCGCCTGGATGAGCTGGAGCCAAGGGAGTCCATAGTCTGGGATAAGGAGCAGAGTCTCAGGGCCTTGGAGAAGGATCTCCGGAGCCAGGAGAAGGAGATTCTTGCATCCTCCGAGGAGCTGGATCGGCGAGAGGAGAACATTATCAGGCGTGAAGAAGAGCTCACCAATATCTCCGAGCGCATTGCTCAATATGAATGCCGCATCCAGGAGATCAGCGAGAGACTTGGCGTCGCTGACGAGAAGGCAGTGGCCGAGGAGAATCGCCTACGCAAGTTGGTAGAGGTGACTGCTGAACTGCGGGAAAGCCTCTTGATAAAGGAGAAGGCCCTGGTCGAGCTGGAGGAGCTCCTGGCAGAGGGACGGCGCATAATCATTGAAGAGCAGAAGCGTTTCCTCAAATGGGAGAAGCGGCTCAGTGAGCGCGAGGAGGCGCTGAACCAAAAAGAGAATGAAGCGCCCCTGGATGGATCTGCCGAGAAGGATGAGTCTCGATCAGCCGAGGAGTCTGAGGTCCCCATCTTCAGGTATTCAGACAGGACTGCCTAGACGGCCCGTTCCGAGTATGAGAAAGAGGTCTCCGAGAACGAGTAAGAATGCCCTCCCCGCAATGACTCTCTTGCAAGGTCAGATACTTTTCCGCTGACATGTATCTCGAAGAGGGGGAAGAGGAGAACAGGAGTCAGGCGCTCGCCCCCCCATCAACCGAGCGACCGTTACAAATGATGTGGCCATGATAACCTCTCCGTGAGCGCAACTCACAAAGTGTCCTGGAAAGGTTAATTCATTCAATAGATTAAAATAAGCTCAATCCAGTATTCTTGTGCTATTTCTAGGTGGAACTAGCTGGAAACGGGTGGGCTCATGACAGATCGGGGTTTCCTCAGGAGAGCGACTAGCATCTTAATAGCAGTCAGCATGGTGCTGACTCCCTTCACAGGATTGCTGGTGTTCGCGGGAGGGATCCAGGGGCAGATTCTTGAGAATTCCAACACTGGAGCGGACGGTGAGGGCGACTGGTACATAGGGGAAGATTATACCGAGTCGAGCAAAACAATAACAGGAGACTGGCCCTTAACTGGTAATCTGACCATACGCTCCGGTGGCGTTGTCGAGATCAATAACGGCGTGCTGGAATTCTCTCAGGAATATCCTTTCCCCGATCGTGCAAAGAACTATACGCTCATAATCGAGGATGGCGGCAAGCTCATCCTGAGAAACTCGACTCTTAGGGCAGACCTCAACAATCTATTTGACTTTCCCAGCCTTGGCATCATAGTACGCAATAATGGCGTCTTCGAAGCGTACGACTCTACAATCATGGCATCTGGTCACCTTGTGGTTGATAATTCTACCTTCAACATGACTCGCTCCGTGATTAAGGGAAACCCTCAAGTCAGCGAATTTTGTGACCCCAATTACTTCCCAAAAGGGATCTTCGATGATTCGATGGTCCTGCTTTTCATGTCCTCGGAGGTCAATCTATTCGACTCCAGGATTGAGAATGTGTTTGAGCCTGGCGAGGGAGACGTCCCTGACGACGTCTTCAACCATGACTATCCCTTCGCAAGGGATGTGAACGATGACGGCAACAATCGTTCGTCGGTTTCATACACACTACTAAGGATGCCATCGGGCAAGGCCAGCGCCGACACCACCGGTCAGCCTCTTGTTAATATCACTGCAGATGATCTCAAGATGTACGAGGTCGCCCCCTCCGAGGTTCTACATCTCAGTGAATTTGACGTTGCTGGCCTTATGCTCCAATCATCTGATGAAGTTCATCTAAGGCTTAACATCAAGTACAACACCACGCCGGATTTCTTATCCGATTCCAAGGTCAACATCCAATATGGGGGACTGGGGCAAATAGAGACGGGCATGACCTTCACCGCGACCGGGGGGACTCCCATCGATGGTGAGGACGATCAGGTAGTCGCCACCGCCGACCTGCCCGAGATGTCCGCTCAGGACCTGCGCAATCTCAACGTTATTTATAGTAACAGTGGTACGGGCAGTCTATTCATCAACAAGGTTTGGGTCAGTGTGGAGCTGACCCTGCCAACCTATGGCAACATTACCGTGGCTGGCAATAGTAACTTCACCGCTGTGGACACTTATATTGGAGTGGATTTATCCGATAAGCCTCTGGAGCACAACCAGCTGGTCCTGATGGACAGTTCCCAGGCATACCTCTATGGCGTCCACATCGACGAGACACAGCATCGCTATCCAGAACACGAGCGTAAATCGCCCCTCGTTACTATTGACAGAGAGATCGAGGGCACAGCTCGCCCAACATTCTACATCTATCGTTGGGCAAACATCACGGTCCAGGACAGCGAGGGCCACTTGGTTGAGGGGGCATACATCCATTCCAGGGTCCAATCTACCGGACAGGAAGCCCACTACTACACACCTAACGGGGTTAGAAACTACCCCTGCGATGAGGTTTTGCAGTATAGTGGTAAGAGCTGGCAGGATTTCAATAAGACCGGTCCTGATGGCAATATCAGACTACCCTATCTTTCAGAGATCTTAGATGGACGAGCCTTCAATCCGTATGTCAATCTAACCTACAATGCCCAGGTGACCTACAATAGCGCGCAATGGGGGGATCATCTGGGAAGGATAGACAACATCGCCTTTGATACGTATCCGACCCTATCGGAAGATAGCGCATACAGGGACATCGTTGTGACCCTGGACTCGCTGTTGATCGTGCTGCCGGACCTTGTGGTTACTCAAGATGACATCAGTCTCAGCCCCGAGTATATGGTGGCGGGTGATCAAGCCACCGCCCGCGTGTACGTGAGCAACCTCGGGCGTGCTGATGCCGTCGGGGTATCCGTCGACGCCTACGTAGATAAAGATATGTTGGGTTCAGACACGATTGATGCGCTTGCTGCTGGGGAATCCAAATATATCTCCATCTTCTGGGAAGTTAGTCACATCGGTACCTATCCGATAGTCATACGCATCAACGCTGACCAGTCGATCCAGGAGACCAACTATACGAACAACCAGGCGTTCAAGAACATCACCGTTCATCCTATGGCTAGCGGAGACGACTTTGTGGTTGGCGACGCCAAGAATCCCAACATCACCGTGCTTGGTTCCCTTGGCGTCGGCGCCAACATCAGGGTGATCGAGAACGGCACGCTGAGGGTCGATGGTGGCGAACTAAAACTCGTACAAAACTTCGACAATCAATTCATAATCAGCATATCTGACAATGCCTCTCTCATACTCGAAAATGGTGCCGTCCTCACCTCCAGCCACAGTGTGAGGCTGTATCTTATTGAGGGCGCCAAGCTCGATGTCACTGGCTCCTCAATCCAGAACCCGATGAACATCATCGCTGAGGGCAGTTCAACACTCACCTTTGA
>JAAYQQ010000136.1 GCA_012519255.1 Methanobacteriota archaeon
AAGTTATTGTCCACCCATGCTCATGCCGCACCTATGGCCATAGAGGATGAGGTGCTATCCAGAATTACACCTACACCCGCGCAGAGGCAGACCGTTGACCATGTAGTATCAACGTTACTGACCAGGGCAGCGGAGAAGGCATCCCAGAAAAGAGCTGATCTCGAAGTGATGCTGGTGGGCTCTGTGGCCAAGGATACTTACGTCCAGGAACCAGATATTGACATCTTTGTACTCTTCCCCACCGAAGTGGAACGGAGAGACCTGGAGAAGATCGGCCTGGAGATAGGGCGAGAAACTTTGATGGGGGGAGGGGAAAGATATGCCGAACATCCTTACATTCGTGGGACGTGGGAAGGATTGGAGGTCGATCTAGTACCCTGCTATCACATCAAGGACCCTTCCATGCTCAGGTCATCTGTGGACCGGACGCCTTTCCATACTCGTTACATCAAGGCTCGCCTGGGGGAGCAGCAGCGTGGCCATGTTCGCCTTCTCAAACAATTCATGAAGGGCGTGGGAGTATATGGTGCGGAAGCGAAGGTCCAGGGATTCTCTGGATATCTGACCGAGATCCTTATCCTCAAATATGGAACCTTCAGAGAAGTTCTCGAAGCTGCCACCAGATGGAGGCCGGGAGAGACTCTCACATTAGATGGTAAGGGGAAGAAATTCGATGATCCGTTCGTATTCTACGACCCCGTAGATGAGGGACGCAATGTCGCATCCGCCCTCTCATTAAACAGTCTGGCCCAATTCATCTATGCTGCCCGGGAGTACCTGAAGAATCCAACCATGCGTTTCTTCTTCCCCAGGGAAAGGTGCCCTCTGCCTGTGGCCCGGATCAAAGAGATCATACAGGAAAGGGGGACCGAACTCCTGGTTATTCGTCTAGATCGTCCGGATATCACAGACGATGACCTATATCCTCAGTTGCGCCGCACACTCGATGGCGCAGTCGACATGCTGGAAAATAGTGGATTCAAGGTATACGATCGAGAGTTCCATGCATCGGATGCCATAAGGCTAGTTATAGAACTTGAAAGCGCCACCTTGCCAAGAGCGATACGCCATGATGGCCCTCCAGCATGGATCAAGAACGCGCAATTCTTTCTAGACAAGTGGGCAGGAGCAGGGTTGAGCGAGCCATTCCTTGACAATGGACGCTGGGTCGTTATGGCTGAGCGAGCATACTCCGATGCATCTCAACTGATAGAGACCCGTCTATCCCAGGCAGCCCTGGGCAGCAGCCTTAGATCTTTGAATGGCCTACACGTCACGGTGGGGGAGGACACCATCAACGAAATTAATAAAGAGGCAATTTCAGCTCTTCTGGATAAAAGGAAGAATTGGGAGATCTGAGCTTAGGCCGTGAACGGCTCGTTCATCAGCAAGATCCAGATTCCCAGAGCCAAGAGGATGAATAGCATAATATTGCCGGCCAGCATCTTCTTGTCAATATCTTCATTCTTTATTCCAAATATCATATACAAGTTCTTCAGACCGGCGGCGCCGATGAAGATCAAGAGTACGCCTAGCAGCTTAAGATCTCCCAGCACCGTGCCCAATCCAAATGCAATTATCCCGAATACTATCGCCAGGAGCGCACTGATCATGAGTGATTTAGTGCTCAAGATATCTTTCTCGAGAAAGGCCTTCTCATCAAATTCCGGAGGTACCCATTCATAAGTCTCCTCCTTCACACCCTTTCTCCTCTTTCGGGCCATGGGTTCACCCTAATTGCGAGCGGCTAATAAATCTTTTCTAAGAATGTCCACCTAGGAGTCGGAAGAGAAGGCTCAAATGACAAGACACGTCAGAGCCATGTGAAGATCATGTGCCGCCAGC
>JAAYQQ010000149.1 GCA_012519255.1 Methanobacteriota archaeon
CACGGCACTTGGCATCACTGGTATATGGAGAAGGAGTGTAACTGACGGGCCATTCCTGCCATTCAAACCTGGAACCATTATAGCCCTAGCCAAGAAGGAGCTGGATGCAGGGACCAAGGTAGACCGGGCATTAACAATCATCTTGGTTATCGCCATCCTCTCTTCTGTAATTGCTCTCGCCTATGTCATTGCAGTCCCTCGACAGGGGGAGTCGTTCTCAGAGTTCTACATTCTGGGCCCGGGGGGGAAGGCCGCCAATTATCCTCAAAACCTCACTGTCGGCGAGGATACCTGGGTCACGGTAGGCATCGCCAATCATAACCATCGCACGATCAACTATACTGTAGAGGTGTGGCTGGTCAACTACACTTACGCCGACAACATCACTACCATCCATCATTTGTACTATATGGATACGTTCAACAAGACGCTGGATCATGTGGAAGTAGATCTCGAGAAGAAGTGGACCGCACAGTACGAGAAGAACTATACTTTCTCGGTACCGGCCGAGACTGTTGAGGGTAAATACAAATTGTGGTTCCTTCTGAAAGAAGATGGTAAAGTGTACGATGGGGCAAAGGACAGTGACCTACGGGGCACTGGTGCGGAATCATACTTCCTCGACTACATCGGCGACCGTGATGCGTACACGCTAAATCTTAATCTCAATATTACTGCTTGACATCCTCAAGCAATATATCGATTATGCGCCTTGACGCATGACCATCGCCGAACGGGTTTATCCAGTCACGCTCTCGCTCAACCATCTGTTTTGCAGCGTCGAGAATGCGCTGGGGGGCCGTCCCCGCGAGTACATTCGCGCCTACCTCAATCGTCTCCGGCCGCTCGGTGTTATCGCGCAACGTGACACATGGCACTCTGAGAATGCAAGCCTCCTCCTGCACACCGCCAGAATCAGTTAGGACCAGACGGGCATTAGATTCTAATTGAAGGAAATCCAAGAAGCCTACCGGGTCGATCATTCTCACACCTCGCGCTTCTAGGCCAAAGTGCTCCATGCGAGCCCTGGTACGAGGATGAACAGGAAAAAGGACTTCCATCCCGAGAATCTCAGACACTGAAGACATGCCTCGAAGTACGCCTTGCAGCCGTTCTTTGACGTCCACATTCTCAGCGCGGTGTGCGGTGGCGAGAATATAGTGAGAAGAAACAGGGCCAAGATGCGATAGTATATTAGAGCGCCGAGCGGCGATCTCCTTGGCTTGAAACGCCGCATCAACGATGGTATTGCCAGTGACGTGAACACAGCTAACAATGCCTTCATTTTGAAGAAGGCGTCTCGACGCTTCAGTGGGCGCAAAGAGATAGTTTGATGTGTGGTCCGCAATCACACGGTTTACCTCTTCAGGCATGGTGCGGTCGAAGGAACGGAGACCAGCTTCCACGTGTCCTACCTTGATTCCCAGTTTAGTTGCCGCCAATGCAGCGGCCATGACCGTGTTTGTGTCGCCCTGTACCAGAACGACGTCGGGGCGCTCCTCGAGGAATACTCTTTCGGAACCTGCAAGGATCTTGCCGGTCTGAACGCCGTGAGAGCCAGAGCCAACTTCCAGATTATGTTGAGCATCAGGGAGTTCGAGTTCGTCAAAAAAGATCTTGTCCAAAGAGTAAGAGTAATGCTGACCAGTGTGAAGGAGAAAGTGATCGATGTGTCTTCTCTGACATTCTCGGATCACTGGAGCCATCTTGATTATCTCGGGGCGGGTGCCAAGGACGATGCCTATCTTCATCGTGTTCTAGAATGTTACCTCGAGCTATGTATCCCTTAAGAGACATGTATCAAATGTTGAGTGAATTCTATGCCAAGATGAGTTTTCAAAAATAGAAGGAAATGTTAAAAGAAAGAGGTTTGACAACTTGCTGAGATGCGCGCGCAAGCTTGGCGCTAATCAGAGCTTCGCTTTCTTCAGGTCGCGCTGCATCTCCATATACTTGTCCCGAGATATCTATCCGCGAGCATAACGCAGGTCCAGAGCCTCGCTGGAGTTCTTGGCATCTGTCACCTTGTCTCCATTTGAAGGAGCCTCAGAGCAATCAGCATCTGCAAATTCATTTGCTTCCTTGGATTCAATGGCGTTGTTGGAAACCGGCGTGGCGGTGGTGCGGGGCATGGCCTCATCCTCTGTAGTGAATAGGAAATAGATGGCCAAGGCAAGCAATAGTAGTACGATCGGCAACATAACCAGTCCAACGGTCATCCACCATACCAATTGGTTCAGATTCTCCAGCAGAGGTATGATATTCGGAACCAATTGGTATGGTGGATGACCGTTGG
>JAAYQQ010000137.1 GCA_012519255.1 Methanobacteriota archaeon
CTCTCACGTCGGCCCCATCCGCATCCTCCGCACCAAGAGGATCCAGGACGGCGTGGTGCGCATCGAATACTCTGCTGGCCTGGCTGCCGTATCGGGGATGCAGGCAGACAAGGCCTGCGTGGATATGGTGGCCGACCGCATGATGGTGCCGCGAGATACCGTGGTCCCGGCAGCAGAGAAGATGATGACCGAGCTCAAGGAATGCCGCAAGCAATTGGAGAGCATGTCCGGTAAGCTCAATCGGTTCATGGCCGATGCCCTGTTGTCTGATGCAGAGAAGGTTGGTGAGGCCAGCGTGGTCGTCTATCTCACCGCCGAAGGAGAGGATGCGCAGGCCATAGCCCTCACGCTTATATCCCGCCCCAATGTAATAGCAGTGATCGGGTCGGCCATGAACAGCCCCCGGCTCTTCGTGGCCAGGTCGGCCAACCTGCAATTGGATTGCCGCCCCATCCTTAGGGAGATCATGAAATATGTTGGCGGAGGGGGCGGGGGCAAGCCTGATCTCGCACAGGGCGGGGGCGGGGACGCGTCCAGGATGTCTAACGCTGTCGCCAGGGCTCCCGAAATCGTGCGGGCGGCCCTCTCCGAGAAATGAGGGGCTATTTGACACACTGGCCGGCGGTTCGGCGGCAAGGAAACGATTAAATAACCCATTGCATGTAGGGGAGATACTCCATAGAGCATTGTCTTTACATGGAACAATCAAAAGTGTTCCCCAGATAATGGGGCGCACGTCATCGGAGGTAACAGTTTGGCTAAGCCCGATCAGCAGGAAGTGCCCGAAAAAAAGGCAAAGAAAGAGAAGAAAGGTAAGGCGGAGCGTGAGCAGGCTTCCAAGGCCGAGAATACGGATGAAAACTTCCGATATATCGTTCGCATCGCCAACACCGATATCGACGGCAACAGATCCCTCATGATGGGGATCCAGTCCATAAAAGGCGTAGGCCCCCGTGTCGCTGCCATCGTCGCCCGCAGGATCGGTCTAGATCCTCGTGGGAAGATGGGCAATCTTACCGAGGCCGAGACCGAGAAAATAGAGAAGATCGTGCTGAGCTACCCGGATTACGCCCCATCCTGGGCAGTCAATAGACAAGATGATATCGAGACCGGGGAAGACCGGCATATTTTCGGTGTCGATCTTGACATTACAAATAGGGCGGATGTAAACAGAATGAGAATGATTCGCAGCTACAAGGGCCTAAGGCACGAGCAGGGACACAGAGTTCGTGGTCAGAGAACCCGGTCCAACGGAAGGACTGGCCTTACGATGGGCGTCAGCAGGGCGAGAGTCCAGCAGCCCGGTGCCGCTGCGAAGAAGTAAACCCGCTTTGCGGGAATTAACTGATAAGGTGTAAAACATGGGAGACCCAAAATTTCCGAAGAGGAGCTTTGACGCGCCCTCTCACCCCTGGAGAGGAGACCGCATCAAGGCAGAGACCGAGACCTGCAATCTATACGGGTTGAAGAGCAAGCGCGAACTGTGGAAGGCTCAGGCAGTCCTGAGGGATCTGCGTAACCAATCCAAGAAACTACAGGCACGCGTGAGACTGGATGATTCACAGGCACAGATGGAGGCAGAACTGCTGCTGAAGAAGTGTGCCCGTATGGGTCTCCTGCCCATGGAAGGCAGCACCCTGGATGACATTCTAGGTCTAAGCACCGAAGCCCTGCTCAACCGCCGCCTTCAGACACTTGTGCACAGGAAGGGGCTCGCAACAACGCTCAAGCAGGCTCGCCAATTCATCGTACATGGTCATGTATCCATTGATGGGCGCAAGGTCACCATTCCTGGCTATATGGTTAAGAGGAGCGAGGAAGAGAAGATAGGCTACAATGTCCACAGCCCCATCTCCAACGAACTACACCCACTCCGTGCCGGGGAGCGAGCAGCCGCCCCGGTGGAAGAAGCCCCCGTCGTTCGCGAGGAAAAGCCCAAGGCCGATAAGAAAATAAGTAAGGTTCTAAAAAAGGCGGGCAGCGATGCTGACGATGGTGTGGATGAAGACGATGAGGATCTGCCAGAATTGCCCCAGGAGGAATGAACATGGGAAAATGGGGAATTGCACACATATTTGCAAGCTACAATAACATAATCATCACCTTGACCGACATCACCGGTGCGGAGACCATTACAAAGGCCACCGGCGGGATGGTGGTGAAGCAGGCCAAGGATGAATCGTCTCCATATGCAGCCATGAGGGCGGCAGAGAGGGTCGCCGAGATCGCCCGAGAGAAGGGCATCGAGGGACTTCATGTCAAGGTACGCGCCCCTGGCGGCAACAAGTCCACCTCCCCTGGCCCCGGAGCACAGGCAGCCATTCGCGCCCTTGCCAGGGCGGGTATGAAGATCGGCCGCATCGAGGATGTGACCCCCATACCGCACGACGGGACCAAGAAAAGGGGCGGAAGACGGGGCCGCAGGGTCTAAGGTGCCTATATGGAACTGAAGATCATTGAGCTGACCGACACCTATGCAAGGTTCGTGGTCTCGGGGACGCGCCCAGACATGGCCAACGCCCTCCGGCGTTGCCTCATGATGGAAGTTCCCAAGATGGCCATCGACACCGTGGAGTTCCACCTTGGACCTATCAGGGATGAAGAGGGCAGGGAGTTCGAGAGCGTCAGCCCGCTGTTCGATGAGATCATTGCCCACCGCCTTGGTCTGGTACCCATCCCCACGGAACCTGATCTTTACACTTACAAGGATCAGTGCAGCTGTGAGGGCGAGGGGTGCCCATCGTGCACCATCATTTACTCGCTCAACAAGAAGGGTCCAGGCGACGTGTACTCTGGAGACCTTGAGCCCCTGGGAAGTCAGGAGCTGAGGATTCGGGATGATCTTATTCCCATTGTAAAGCTGGGCCCCGGCCAGGCCATTCTGGCCTATGCCTCTGCCGAGCTGGGAACGGCCAAGCGACACGTCAAATGGCAGGTAACTTCCGGCACCAACTACCGTTACTATCCGGGTATCGCCATTGACGCCGATAAGTGCAGGGGCGACCTTGCCTGTGTGGCCGCCTGTCCTCGCCACGTCCTGGCATCCAAGGATGGCAAGCCTGTGGTGGAGGATCTTGAGGCGTGCATGCTATGCAAGTCCTGCGTGGAAGCCTGTGAGAACGAGGCCATAACGGTGGAGGGCGACGACACCAAGTTCATATTCGAGTTCGAAACCGATGGCTCCCTCACTGCCAGGCAGACGCTGGAGAAGGCTCTGGAAGTTCTTGAGAACAAGTTTGAGAATTTCCGCGAGCTGATATCGGAACTCGATTAAACCTGAATCCCAAACTTCTTTTTTCACTTTCTTATTTTGCTTATTATTGACAATGCTATTTTGTTATTGATATCTCTGATAGATATTCATTTCATAGAGCGATCTGAACTCAATTAACTCGGTCGCTCATTTTCTATAACGACTTTTCTCACGAGCGTATTCGGCGCATTATGCTGCTCCGAGCCATCTACATGAAATCAGTGAGCTTACAATGCTTGATCTTGTCCGACTGAAACAGCGAGTCCATTGATTCCTCGACTATGGCGACACGTTGTTGTGTGTACGTATCAATGTCGTATTTCTCGCTGATCTCCTTGGTGATCTCGAGATACTTCTTGACGCTCTTCTCGTGCACCGTCAAAATGAGATTGTTGCCGCAGTAGCATCGACCGATCAGAGGAATGCGACGATACTTGGCGCCGCATTTGGTGCAGCGAACCGACTGAGCGGAGAACGACTTGAGATTCCCGATCATGTCTGGCAGGAAGTGCTTGGTAATGACCCTTGACACCACGTCCTGCGTGTCCACTGCTCGAATCTTTCTGGCCAGCTCGAGCTGCGCATTCATCTTGTCGATCATTGTCTCCAGCGTCTTGTATGCCGATTCGGCCGGGCCTTCAGAGATGTCGGCGGTGTCATGAGTGTAGCCAAAGCCCTCATACTGCAGCGCAGAGCCAATACGCCTGGAGACCTGATCCATTACATTCTCGATGTCCTTGGGGTGCTTATACTCCAGCGTGGCCTCATAGAACTCCAGAGGATATGCCCACCCCACATCGATATTGTGAGCCTCCTTATCGATCTCATTGGGGTCCAGGCGGGTTGTGAGAACGAGGGGGGCATCCATGAGGCCGCCCCGGCGATCCGGCAGGAAGGCGCGGCTGAAATTGATCAGGCCGTCCAGCAGCAGGATGACCGAGTCCTCGTCACCATCTGCGTTGCGCCGCTTGGATGCGTGGAAGAAGGGATGCCCGTATCCCACATTGGAGCGGCAGTAACCTATGATCCTGCAGAGGATGCCGCCCGAGGTGTGGGGGGCGAGTCCGATGGCAAGGTGGCCAATGAGATCATCGCGTGAGGTGGCATTGTAGAAGCGCGATTGCCCATAGAGCTTCTCCAACAGGTCGTCGGTGAAGGTGGCAACCTTGACCATATAATCCCCGCAGCTCTCTGATGGTATGATGTCCTGGACCTTCAGCTCGCAGACCTGCTCCGGCGATGTTAGCTCGACGCCGTGAGTATCCTTGACGTAGCCAATGGCGCGTGCCTTCTCCACGCTTAGACCGATCTCGCGCGGTCGGAAGTGGGTGATGGGGACGTCGGTCATGTCAAAGCGTATGGTGCCGTCCTTGAACACGAAGATGTCGTGATAGGCCCTCAACAGACCCTTCTCCAGCGCCTCGGGGGTTTTGTTCCTGGAGATCATGCCCTGGACGCCCTTGATCTCGGGAGCCGTGCCCCTTATCTCCATATTCTCCATCGCCTCCCTCAGCATCTTCCCCAATTCCACCCTCTGAGAGGTGGGTCGATTGGTCGGACGGGTGTGAGAGTGGCAGCGCGGACAGGAGCATAGGAAGGTGTTCATTCCACACCCGGTGCACTGCCGAATGCCCATCTCCACCGCTATGTACTTCTCCCGCACGGCGGTGGACACCAGGCGCTGCATGCCTCCACTCTGCCCCAGGGGGAAAAGCGCATGCGGTGGCGGCTTCATCTTACGCTCCTTCGCCTTCTCCGGCCTGGCCATCCTGGAGCCGATGCGTGTGACCGCCCTTGCCCGGACCTCCATGTCCATGGCATGAGATACTGCGCGCAGGGAGGGGGAGTCATAGCGGTCGCGGCCGGCCATGGCCTCCGCTCCCGGATCGACCAGCGGTGCCGCCTCCACGAGCCTTGACCCGTCGACCTGGAGACCCAGGCCCTCTATGAGGGGCAGCGCATAATGCTCAATGCGGAGCTGCGTGGCCGACGCGCGATGCAGCGCTCCCAGCGTTTCCAGCGTTCGCTTGGTGGCCGGTTCCCGCTTCAGCATCAGTGTGTCATTCTCATAGGTCCCGGTGGCCAATAGGTGTGCGCGCAGCTGCACGAGGGAGTCCAGCGGGAGATCGTACCAGAATAGATTGTACCTCGGATGCAATGGCATGCCAAAGGCGCGCGAGATCTCCATGGCTCGCTCATAGGTGGGGCGTTCCCAGTCCTCGGGGAGCGTATCCGTCTTGCTCAGTAGCTCCTCCCGATACCACTCCGGGCAGTATCCTGCCGGGGCCAGGACGTGATTGTTCTCCATGAACTCCCCATAGGCCAGCAGCACCTCTCCCAGGTCCACGATCTCCGAGACCGACGGCCTCAGCTCAAGAGCTTCCCTGGCATTGTTGACCTGCACCAGATCGCCATTCTTCAGGAGCAATATCGGGCCCTCGATGGTATCGCAAGGGGTCACCGCGCCGGCCTTGCCGGGGCGCTCGATCTTGATCTGCGTGCCCACCGTCAGGAAGTCGTCCAGGATGAACATGGTCGCCGGATTGAGCGCAAGCGCGGCCAGTCCGGTGGTGCGGCCCCTGCCATAGCGCAGCCGCAACCCGCCCGCCCTGGAGGGATGACATATCACCGGTCGCCCCGCCACCATGTCCTTGAGGAACTTTGAGTCGGGCGTTATTCCCTTTGCCGTCTTCTTTTCATCGGATTTGGAATCGTGCTTCCGCTTCCAGGCCATGTATTCATCGATGAACTGCCAGCCATCGATGCCAAGTTTCCTGGTGTGCTTCTGGATCTTGGGCGCCTTGAGGGTCAACCCTTCGGCGATAACCAGACATGCGCCCCCGCGGACCTTGTTGGTCTCGATGCGGGGCAGGTCCCTAAATCCCGAGATCTCCATGTCCTCCGTGCCCTCTCCGTCAATGCATACCGGACAGTTTCGGACGATGATCTCGATCTCCTCATTACTGGGGGAGTACTGGAGGTGTTGACACTGCTTGTAGAGCGGGATCTCCTCCTTGAACCGCTGCACCTCCCCCTCGGTGGGGATGTACTTTCCTATACCCACCTCCCGACGGACCACGTCGGCGATGAGCACGCTGAGCGCCTGCCCAGTACCTCCGGCCGCCCTGATGGGGCCGGCAAAACTTATGGCAAGATACTCGGAGCCATCCCCGTTCCACCCGATCTTGACGCCGGCGATACCTTCCAGGGGAGCCACCAGAATGCCTTCCGTAAGGACGGCGAGACCCACCCGGATGGCACGGTCGATGGCCTCCTCGCGAGACTTCGCGGGGGCGTTGGCCATCTCCTTGGCAATGAGCAGGGAAACCTCCTCACGATTGTGGTCCCTGGACAGCTGCCGGATGCGCTCGGCCACGCCCTCTACATTCCACTGGTCTAGAAGCTTCTCCACCCGGGAGGCCAGGTCCTCGGCGCGGGGGATCTCCACGAAGGTCTCGGGGTCGAGGCCCCGGGCACGGGCGCGCCTGGCGATATTGTAGCAGTGCTCTGTTTCCTCGAAAAGCGAATTGAAGTACTCCTCCATGTCCTTACTGCATGCAACATCTGGCACGATTGATCCTCCTTTCTAGAACGAGGGGCCCGGCAGAGAAGGTAGATCTCTCGCCCCCGCATTCTTAAATTTCTCGTTCAGGTCTTACCTGGGCAGCTCGTCCATTGCGGCCATCCGGTCAGCCTTGAGCCTGGCATGGATATCACTGACGAGCCCGTCGACGCCTTCGCCCGTGGCCGCAGAGATGCGCGGCCTTTTTCCGGTCCCTCCCCATTCCAGGTCCGATTTGTTCTCCACCTCGATCAGGGGGATGTCGGGGAAGTTCTTGCGAACCGAGACCAGCAGGGCCTCCTGCCGCTCCATGGAGTACCCGCATGTCTCGGATGGATCGAATATGAATACAATGATGACGGCAAGATACTTAAGGGCCAGGATGGCCTGCAGCTCGATGGCATTGCGCTCCTCCAGCTCACGGTCCAGCAATCCAGGGGTGTCGATGACCTGGTAGGTCCGCCACCCGCTTATAAAGTGCCCGACCTGGATCCCCTTGGTGGTAAAGGGGTAGTGCGCAATGACAGGCCTGGCGGAGGATATGCGCTCGGTCAATTGTGACTTGCCCACGTTGGGGTAGCCGGCGATGACTATTGTCGGTATCTTCGGGTCGATCGAGGGGAGCTGCTTCAACGAGTCCCTGGCCTTCTGGGCGAAGAGCAGGTCTGGCTCGATCCGTTTGACTATGGATGAGAATCGGCCATAGAACTCCCGGGTGGCCCTGGCCACGGAATCGATATTGGGGGCCTTCTTGACCTTGTGCAGATACATCCTTTGCAGATGAGAGGCCTTCTCGGCGCACCAGCTTATGGATGCCAGCGCCTTCTTCAGGTCGTCGACGCCAATGATCACGTCGACCAGTTCAGAGAAGAATTCGTCCTCCTTCTCCATCCTGGGGAACGCCCTTACATATTTCAGCAAGGTGGTGACGGTCATGTCGCCAATGCCGTTGATCTTGGCGATATTGGTCTTCTTGACCGTGTCGAAGGGGTCCGAGCCCATGACCTCGGCCCTGGACGCCCGGGCGAAGGCCCGATCAAGAAGTTCCTGGGAGGTCATGATGGTGGGTATCCTCTTCTTCCAGTCGGTCATGCTCGAGCCATAACAAACAGGAAGTATTAATCTATCCCTAGATGATGAACGATGGATGGCCTATCGGTTGGAATACAGCACGTGGCTTGAAGAGGATGGAGTGCGGGTGCTGGGTGAGCGGGAGGCGGAGATACTGCGCCTCATCAGGGAGAAGGGTTCGCTGACGATGGCTGCCGAGATCGCCGGGATGAGCTATCGTCAGGCCCGGGACCTGTTAAGGGATGTGGAGTGTGCCGCGGGGGCCAGGGTTGTTGCGACTCGCCAGGGAGGGAGCGGCAGCGCCCTCACCGAGAGGGGGGAGATGCTGCTGACAGAGTATGAGTGTCGCGCCCGCCGCCTGTCCGGGCAGATCCGGCATCTCTATCGCAACCCCTCCTTCAGCGCCGATGGGATAGTGATCCGGGATGACCAGGTCCTTCTGGTAAGGCGCGGGAAGGAACCCTTCGCCGGCAGATATGCGCTTCCCGGCGGGTTCATGGAGTTGGGCGAGAGCGCCGAGGAGTGCGTGGTAAGAGAGGTGGAGGAGGAGACCGGCCTGCGCGCCGAGGTGCTTGATCTGATAGGGGCATACACCCGCCCGGACAGGGACCCTCGGGGACACATCTGCACCCTGGCATACCGCCTGACGGTACGTGGCGGAAGTGTTCGCGCGGGGGACGATGCCAGTGAGGCGGCCTTCTTCCCATTGAGCGCCCTTCCCGAGCTGGCCTTTGACCACCGCCGCATTCTCGAGGATGCTTTACGGAGGTGCGGCCGGCGGGAGGGGCAGGGATAGATCTGCCCTTCTGAAGAGGCATAATCTTTTTTACCAACCTGGAGCGTCTGTTAATTGTGATGTCCCAGGACGGTCTCGATCACAAGATCCTGCGTCTGCTCCAGCGTAACGGCAAGCTTACCTATGAGGAAATAGGGGAGGCTGTCGATCGATCGCCCTCTACCATCAGGGACCGCATCAAAAAGCTGGAGGACAATAAGACCATCCTGGGCTACTCGGCGATCGTCAACCAGGAAAGGATGGGCATAGGCTCGGACGCCTACATCGCCGCAGACATCGCGCCCGGCGTGTCTCAGACGGCCATATCTTCCCTGCATTCGCTCGAGAACGTCTCCGAGATCCTGCGAGTGACCGGGGAAAGACGCATCATGTTCCGTATTCGGGCGAATAACAATCAGGAACTTGTCGATATTATTGATAAGAAGATCCGACCCATGGGCTTTACCAACATCGAGGTGACCATGGTCCTCGAGCCCATCATTCGTTATCCTGGACTGTGAACCCCGTTACTGCCAAGGCCCTGACAGGGAAGGGGCATTGTTCATGGGGATCGACTGCCGATCTACGGGCGATGCGTCTATCGATGTGTGTTCGCGCGGTGTTGGCATAATATTGTTGACGGGGAAATGTTAAAGGGATTGGGGGCGGCGGAGATTGTTTTCCACCCCCCCTATTCGGCGCAATATGGCCGCTCCCGGGCGCGGGTATGGGGCCCTGCCCCCGATGCCGGGCGAGATTGCGGCCCTGTGTTATTTCAGCGGCGCGGGATGACGTGCGCCGTGGATGGGTTGACCTTCTTGCGAGACTCCTCCTTTCCACCGCCGACAATGGCGTCGGCCCGTCGGTCCACCACGTCCCAGTTCACCACATCCCAGAAGGAGCCATTGTAGCGAGCCTTATCATTCTTGTAGTCGAGATAATAGGCATGTTCCCACACGTCCAGCGCAAGGAGGGGCCGGAACCCTGGAATTACATGGAGATTGTGATCCTTCACCTGCATGATGAGGGGGCGATTGGTCTGCAGACACATCACCAGCATCGCCCATCCCGATGACTCCACGCTATTGGCCACCTCGGTGAATTCCTTTTGGAAACGTTCGTAGCTCCCATATTCTTCGTCTATCAGGTCTCCGATGGTCCCGCCAGGCTTGCCGCCTCCGCCAGATTCCGGGGGAGCCATATTCGCCCAGTAAAGAGAGTGTAAATAATGGCCTCCCACATTAAATGAAAGTGACTGGATGTCACATTTCATGTTCCCCATTGTGCCGTCCTCCCTGGCCTTGTCCAGTTTCTCCAGCAGGGCATTGGCCTGATTGACGTACTTCTGATGGTGCCCATCATGATGCACCTTGAGAAGTTGTTCTGAGACGAATGGGGCAAGATCTCCATAGCCGTAGGGCAATTTTGGTAGCGAATAGAATCCTTTCTCGGTCATATTATACCCATATTTTGCACTGAGTTGCCGATATTTGTTTGTTTTCAAAATTAAAATCATTGGTGGATATGGTGACTGATGCTCAATGATGGGCGTGTGGCAAGATGTGGAAGGATGGCATGCGCCAGTTATTGTTTCAATTATACTGGTATCGCAATTTAAGATTGAGTTATTTGGATGATAAATAAAAGTGATAGGGGGGCGCATGCCCTCATTGCAGGAGTTTAGAGCTTTTTGTGGCAGAACCACCAGTCGTAGCAGGCCGGGCCCATCTGCTTCTTGCGCTCCATGGCGGACCTCTCATCCTTGGGCGGGGGAAGGATCACATTATCTCCAAGGAAGGCATTGTTGGGCCAGTTCTCGGGCGTGGAGACCTTGTTTTTATCACAGACCTGGAGGGCCTTGACCGCACGAAGGACCTCATCCACGCTTCTGCCGATCTCCTGAGGGTAATATATCATGAGGCGCAGTGTGCCATTGGGGTCAACAATGAAGACCGCTCGAACGGTGTTGCTGCCCTTCCCGGGGTGGATCATGCCAAGCCTTGCCGCCACCGTGCCGGAGCCATCGGCAATGACGGGGAAGGGTACCTGCACCTTGAGATTCTCATTTATCCACTCTACCCATTTGATGTGGGAGAACACCTGATCTACGGAGTGTCCAATGAGCTCGCATCCGATCTCCTTGAACTTGTCCGCATTCTTGGTGAAGGCAAAGAACTCGGTCGTGCATACCGGAGTGAAGTCGCCAGGGTGGCTGAACAATACGAACCATTTGCCGGCCATGTCCTGGGGGAGCTTCAACATCCCATGCGTCGTCTGGACCTCCATCTCCGGGAATGGATCTCCCAGAAGAGGCATTCCCTCTCTGAATAATGTCTCACTCATGATGAAACCTCATTCATATGCTTGGGCCATTGCACTTAATGCTTCGCTCGAATCTCTATGGGGCACGCCGAAGGGTGATTGGAAAGCGTCATTGATGGTCAAATAGGTACACTCGACGCCCCCCAACCAAGCTATTATACGCCCCCAGCACATTCAATTCCAACCGGGGGGGCCATGGAACAGGGAGAGGAGCAGAGATACAGGTGGACGGTTTTACTCATCGCCTGCTTTGGTTCACTCATGGGGCCTCTGGACTCGACCATCGTCAGCGTCTCCCTTCCAACCATCTCCCAGGATCTGGGAATGGGTTATGCCGCCTCGGTGTGGGTCCCCACGGCCTACCTGGCAGTTACGGCCGCCCTCCTACTTACGGTGGGCCGCCTTTCTGACATTAGAGGTCGGAGGCCCATCTTCATCGCCGGGTTTGGCATATTCGTGCTCGGTTCCTTCCTGTGCTCGATCTCCCATAGTGGGGAGCAATTGATCATCTCCCGGGTGATCCAGGGCGGGGGGGCCGCATTCATCATGGCCACCTCCCCCGCGCTGATCACGGATGCCTTTCCACCGTGGGAAAGGGGCAAGGCGCTGGGCATCAACGCCATGTCCGTGTACATAGGGCTGTCCCTCGGTCCCCCCCTGGGGGCCTTCCTGACTGAGAGATTCGGATGGCCATCCATCTTTCTGGTCAATGTCCCCATAGGCATTGCGGTCATGCTCCTGGCGTATTGGAAGATAAGGGAAACGCCACATGCTCCGGGGGATGAACGTTTCGACATCGTGGGGGCGGTAACCTTTGCCGTGGCCCTGGTCGCCTTCCTGATCGCCCTTACCTTTGGGGAAAGTTGGGGATGGGGGTCCGGCAGGATCCTGGGCCTTCTTGCCATGGCGGCAACCTTCTTTGTGGCATTCGTGATGACGGAACGGAAACTGGGGGAGAGGGCCATGTTCCAGCTCACCCTGGTGACGCGCAACCGGCTGTTCGCCTCATCCAACCTGTCCGCCCTTCTCAACTATGCATCATATTTCGGGGTGTCGTTCATCATATCGTTCTTCCTCCAGCGGGTCCTCGGCTATGATCTGTACATCACTGGCCTAATCCTGCTGGCCATGCCCCTCGCGATGAGCGTGCTCTCGCCCATCAGTGGATGGATGTCGGACAGGGTGGGCTCTCGGGCCCTGGCCTCGGGAGGCATGTTCCTCATGGCCGCCGGCCTCCTGCTGCTGAGCACCCTTGATGCCGGGACAACCGCCGTAGAGGTCGTCGCCTATACCCTGCTCCTTGGTATTGGAATGGGGCTGTTTGCCACACCCAACACCAGCGCCATCATGGGTTGTGTGGAGCGAGACCAGCTTGGCGTGGCCTCGGGCACGCTATCCACCATGCGCACCGTGGGGCAGAGTCTGAGCCTGGCCATCATGGGGGCGCTCATCGCCACTGCCGCCTCCACCGAGCTTGTCTCGGCACTGTTCATGGGGGCCCCTCTCCCTCCAGGGACCATGGATGAGGATTTCATTATGGGCATGGCCCTGGCCTTCCGGGTGAGCGCGGGCATCGCCGTGGCGGGCGCCATTACCTCATTGGCCAGGGGACCAGCAAGGAGAGCGTACAGGGAATCTCGCCAGGAGTAGGGTTGCGACGGCATCCCGGCTGCGATAAGGATATCTAGGCCAAGATGGAATTTAATTAACGGACGCCATGGTAAAGGTGCAGACCGATGAGGAGAAGTTCCTGTCATTGCGGCGGTTCAACGCCGCGATGTTCATACTTCATCTGATACAGGCCATTGCGATCCTGGTCATCACATATTTGATCATACAGCAGGATGTGAGCCTGCCGGTCCGCTCATATTTCCTGAGCAATTATGATCCTGTTACCCAGGTGGTGACCGAGAGTGCCCAGACGTTGTTCGAAATGCCCCTGGCCATATTGGTGGCAGGCTTCCTGTTCTTCTCGGCATTCGACCACCTCATTATCGCTGGCCCGTTATACAAGAGGTATAGGGCGGGACTTAAGGAGGGGCACAATTACTTCAGGTGGTACGAGTACGCCTTCTCATCCTCCCTCATGATCGTGGTCATCTGTATGCTGGTCGGCATACGGGAGATCTCGTCCCTCATCGCCATCTTCAGCATCACGGCCTGTATGAATCTGTTTGGACTGCTCATGGAGAAGATCAATCAGCGCACCGAGAAGGTCGACTGGACCGCCTACATCTATGGATGCTTTGCCGGGCTGATCCCCTGGGCCGCCATAGCCATATATCTGTTCGGAGCCGGCGCGGAGGGGAATGTTCCCGACTTCGTGTATTGGATATTCCTGACCATTGCCATCTTCTACTTCTCCTTCGCATTCAACATGTTCCTGCAGTACAAGAGGGTGGGGAGATGGAAGGACTACCTGTTCGGAGAACGGGTATATATAATCCTCAGCCTGGTGGCCAAGACCGCGCTGGCCTGGCAGGTATGGGCAGGCACCCTGGCCCCGTTGGGCTGACCGCTCATTGGAGCATTGTGGAGTGAGGCATTGAAGGATTGTTCGTGTTGGAGTGAGGCAGATAACGGCCGTTCATCGATGACATTACCGCAATCCTCATATTGACGCCCTCATCTCCCCGTGGCATGGCCAATCTCAACGTCGCAGTCATCGCCCCCAACGATTACGCCAGGGAAATGGGCAAGAAGGGAACGAGCTCCGACATCACCCTATATGATCTAAAGCAAGGTACCGACACCGTCACCCTGATCGAGCCTACCAACTACCCAGAGCGCCTTGCGCCGCTGTTCTACGCTGCGTCTCTGGCCGATCGGGCGCTCGTTGTCGTCGATGCCATCGATGCCCGGCTGGGCGAGTGCATGGTAATGCTGCAGTGCGCTGGAGTGGCCAGTGGATACATCGTGCTGAGAAACTTCCTGCTTCCGGAGCAACTCGCTCCCCTGACCAGGGGAACGGTCCTTGAGAACTATCGGTTCATCGAGGACGATAAGGTCGCCATCCGGGAAATGCTGATAAGGGAGGCCCGGGAGAATGTTCGTTCCGAGGATGCGCGCCCTGGCGCGGTGCCCATCGACCATTTCTTCCATGTAAAGGGAGTGGGGCCCGTCATCCTTGGCCAGGTCGCGTATGGCAACATTCACAGGCATGATGAGTTAAGGGTCCTGCCATCTGATAAGACGGCACAGGTTCGTTCCATTCAGAAACATGATGATGATTTCAATGATGCCGCTTCGGGAGACCGGGTAGGGCTGGCGCTGAAAAACATCGATGTTGAGGACCTTAATCGCGGTTACGTACTGACCGGCGATCCCGATATCAGGAGCGAGATGGAGATCAGAACGACCGCTCGGCTGGTCGAGTTCTGGAAGTTCCCCCTCACGGAGGGCATGGTGGTTCATCTGGGGCACTGGATGCAATTCATACCTGCCCGCATAACCAATGTTGAAGAGGGTGAGAAGAACCGGCCGATCATCACGCTCAAACTGGATAAGCCGCTTGTGCATCCTCCGGAGTCCAGAGCGGTGATCACATACCTGGACGGGGGCAAGCTGAGAGTGGCCGGCTGGATCATTCTGAACTGATCCACGGTGTAACTCTCTTACACCCTGTTCCTGCCGACGTGGCAGGGATGGTACTCAGGGCGCCATCGCGAGGAACGCAGGGGCACATTGATGTGCCTGAGCCCCATATACCTGAAGGTGAACGTTGTGGATTTTGATGAATTTAAGATTGATCTCAACGTAAGATGCGTATGTGGATGTATGGATGGCGCCCGTATTCACAACATCTACCGCTTTCCCAACGATTACGGCGTTTCGGTGGTTTCCGCGCCCCGCGCGGACCGAGAGGCCAGGGGCACCTATCGAGCATATATACTCCGCTACGAGGAGCCAGCGCCGGACCACTCATATGAAATAGTTCGCGATACGCCGCTGACCGACGACTATGTAATATGCCAGGGGTGGGATGATATCGACATCCTGCTGCAGCGCGTCCACGACCTGTCGGCACATGATGGGCATCGCGGCCACTGAGTTTTCATCGGATAATCTTCTAATACTGTGTCTTGAAAAAGAGCTAGGGCCGGCGGGGTCGCTGGCAAGGGGATTTGATGAGCATGGTATTGAACATTTTCGAACATATCGCCAGGGAGCACAGGGAAATGGAGGCAATGCTGCAGAAGTTGTCGGATGGTTTCGACCGATCCACCTTTGACAAACTGGATATCTCCCTTCAGGCCCACATGATGGCAGAAGAGAGGACTCTGTATCCGGCAATAAAGAGCGGGGCCGAGGATATGGTTGAGCGCGCCCAGGAAGATCACGACATCATGCGCGAGCTCCTGGAAGACCTGGAGAGTGGGGTTGAGTATTCCGAGACCATATCCGAACTCGTTGAGATCATTCGTGACCACGTCAGGGATGAGGAGGAGGATATGTTTCCCACGGCCAGGGAGATGCTCGACCCGGGGAGGATCGAGGAGCTATCCCAGAGGTTCAACGAGATCGACGAGCGCATCGTGCAAAGATCCTGGTGAGAATACCTTTTCTCCTTAACGGAAATATTCGTTCCATTGGCAAGAGAGGATGCCCCCATTCATTGGAAATGTTGAGAGCGCTTCCCGTCAGGCCGCCCGGGCAGTACTTTCGGAATGGGAAGTGATGCAGGCAGACATGTTTATATGGCCATCGGCCATGGCTCGAAGGGATGGCTGGCTACTTCTGTTCACAGTGTCGGACGTTGATCCCGCCGAACCGAACTCGCTGTCCCCGGTGCGGCGGCCTCAGTGAAGCGGGGGCCCCTCCCAGGACGGGCCCGGAATTGGATCGAACCGCGCCTGGCCTATTTCCATATACGCCGCGGGCGGGACAGCTCGATATCGTCACCGCCATCAAGGACGCCCTCTCCAGGGGGCAGCACCTGGTAATGGAGAGCGGCACCGGGACCGGGAAGACCGTCTGCGCCCTGACCGGAGCACTGGAATACGCCCGGGACCGACGAAAGAAGATCATTTACCTTACCCGGACGAACTCGCAGAGCGATCAGGTCATGAGAGAATTGTTCTCGATCTCGGGCAAGGAAGAGGTTTGCGGACTTCCCATCCTTGGTCGGGGAAAATCATGCCTGCTCATGCGTTCTCTCAGGGAGAAGGAGTCCATCTCCCCAGGAGCCATGTCCCGGATGTGCGAGGATATGAAGAGGCGGGCAATGAGGAGGGAGGTAGGGGGTTGCCCCCACTATGCAGACCTCCTCGCCTGCAAGGACTCCAGGTTCCTGCACTTCGTTCGGGAGAACAACCCCACCGCGGATGAGTTTGACCAGTTCTGCCAGAAAAGCGGGGCATGCCCGTATGAGGCAAGGAAGCTCATCATGTCGGAGGTTGACGTGCTGGTGCTCCCCTATGTGCACATGCTTTCCCCCGATATCAGAAAGAGTCTGTTCGAGCGGCTGGAGCTTGCTGCCGATGATTTTGTGGTCATTGTCGACGAGGCCCACAACCTTATCGACGCCGCCCGGGAAGAGGAGTCGTTCGCATTGTGGGCGAGCGAGCTGGATGGGGTGGAGGCGGAGACAAGACAGTATGGGAAGGCGTGGCTCGCAAAAGGTGTGGATGTTAACAGGTTCACCACCGTACTGAGAGATATCATTCAGGACGCCGCCAACGAACAATGCAGGGGGGCCCTTGAGGCAAGACTTGGACGGAGATTCCTTGAGGGCAGGCTGAGGGAAGAGTTGGAGCTGAGCGATGAGGAGCTGGATGACCTTACCACCAATCTGCACAACCTTGGGGATATGATCCTGGAGAAACGGCTCAAGGATGGTGACAATCCCGTGTCGGCCAGTCTGAAGCTTGCCACCACATTGGAGGATTGGTTCGCCGCATCCGATGCCCGGTTCATGAAGGCCGTGTCGGCATCGGGCGGGGGCGGCCTGATCGCTTCCTGCCTGGAGCCAAGAACCACCCTGGAGTTCCTGAGGCAGTGTAATGGAGTGGTGCACATGTCCGGAACGCTGCAACCGCTGAGACAGTATGTCGATGTTCTGGATCTGCCCAGGGGAACGGTCATGAAGATATTCCCCTCCCCATTCCCGCCGGAGAATCGCCTGGTCATCTATGCGGATGATGTGAATCCGGGAATGCGGGAGATGCGCGCCAATCCCGGGATGAAGAGACTTATCGAGGATCGCATCATTCAATTGTGCAATAGCACCACCAGGAACACCATGGTGTTCTTCCGCTCATACAGGATGCTTAGTTCCATGCGCCCCCGCCTTGAGGAGGGGATAAATCGCCGATTATTCTGGGAGAGGTCTGGATCGTGGGGCTTTGCCGACGCCATCCAGGACTTCAAGAACGGTCGCAATGGCGTCTTCTTTACGGTAATGGGAGGAAAGGTCGCGGAGGGGCTGGACTTTCCTGGCGAGGAGCTTAATCTTGCCATCATTGTCGGGCTGCCATATCCGCCGCCCTCCCTGGTGTCTGACGAGCTTAGAGCCCGCTATGACAAAAAATATGGATTTGGGAAGGGGTGGGACTATACCTCCCTGGCACCGGCATTGCGGAAGACGCAGCAGGCCATCGGCAGGCTCATCCGCATGGAGACCGATCGTGGCGCGGCGGTCATCCTGGACTCCCGCGCCTCCAGATATCGGGAGCAACTGGGCGCCAGGGCCTCGGCGGACCCTGTCAGGGAGGTGCGTTCCTTCTTCTCCCGTAATGCCATGCCCGCCAGCGGATATTCCAGGTAGCGCCCTCTACTATTCGCCCCCATGACTCGTGAGATCGATCTCGGCGGCGCGCGAGCAAATTCAACGCCCGGCCCACCTGAGGGATCATAATCCCTGGATGTGCAAGATGATGATCTCCACACCGTGAAGGCATGTTTGGAAGGAGTATGGGGGCGATGAACAGATTCCAAATGGACCTGTTCACCGAATGTGCCGCCATATTGGCCTTCGTCATGCTCCTTGCGGGGTCATTCCCCGGGCATTGGGAGCGTCGGGACCTGAGCGGGATGGACCTCACTCTTACCTCCCGCCGCCCCAACGCGACAAGACCGCCTACTGTATTTTCTCCAGTTGAGTAATGAACTCTTCCGCCTGCCGTATGCCTTTCTGCCAGAATTCCTCGGTGGTGATGTCAAAGCCAAGCTCCCTGGCCAGCTGGCCCGGTGAGCGGCTGGAGCCTGCAGACAGCAGCGCCTTGACCTTGGGGACAAAAGCCTCGCCCTGCTCCCTGTATAGGCGATACATGGCAAATACGAACAATTGAGCAAAGACGTAGGGGTAATTGTAGAAGCGATAGTTGGGAATGTAGTAGTGCAGCTTCATGGTCCACTCCCACTTCATCTCCGGCAACCATTCCACGGCATCGCCATATATCCTGTCCCGCGCCGCCGTCCATAGGGATGATAGGGTCTCTCCGTCCAGGAATTTTCCCGCCTTTATGGCGCCATATATGCTCTGTTCGAAGAAGTATCGCGCCGATACCTGGAAGGCGGCCATGCCAAACTCGTCCAGGACCTTGCAAAGCACTGCCTGCTTTTCCGCATTGCTGGCGCTGTTGGACAATAGATGCTCTGTCAGCAGAAGCTCGCCAAAGGTGGAGCCACATTCGGCGATGCAGGAGCCGATCTCATAGTTGCTGGGCCGCTGTGCCCTTGAGCCAAGGCAGGCATGGATGGCATGACCGAGCTCGTGTGCCTGCGTGTACACGTCGCCCACCAGGCCATTGAAGCTCTGCAGCACGAATGCGGACTGGCCCGCCAGCCAGGAGGCGCAGAACGCCCCGCTAACCTTGCCCTTGCGCACCTCGGCGTCGATGCGCCTCTGGCCATACATGTCGTCGGCATGCTGGCCGAATTCCTCGTCGAAACGTGTGTATGCCTCCACCACGCTGCTGCGCGCCTCCGACCAGGTGTATTTCTTGCCCGGATCATTGGGCAGGGGAGCAATGAGATCCCAGTTTCCCAATCTTGGAAGGTTCATCAGCCTGGCCTTGACGCGAAGATAGCGGCGATACACCTCCACATTGTTCTCCACGGTGCGCATGAGCGCCAGAATGGCTTCCTCCTCCACATCGTTGGATATCAGGCTCTGCGTGAGCACCGAGGGATATTTGCGCCACTCACACATCTGAATATGATCGGCGCAGATGGAGCGGAGGGCGCTTGCCCACATGATCTCATCCTTGCCCAGGTCCCGGTAGACGATGCTGTTGGCCTCCCGGCGGACCTCCCGGCGAGGATCCTCATACAGGCCGATGATCTGACCATAGGGCAGAACCTTCTCCTCCCCATCGATGGTGATCTTGAAGGTACGGGTGCTGAGCCAGTCTTCCTGCAGCTGGGACCATGCATCGATCCCGTTCTGGTCCTTGCTCATGACCAGCTGCTCCTCCCGCTCTGCGAGCTGATGAGGGGCCCTCCGCTGAATGCGTTCAAGGAGGTGATGATACTCTGCCAGCTCGGGCGCCCTCACCAGTTCGGGCCGGGCAGCCAGAAGCTCTCCCATCTCTATCTCCATGAAGGCGAGTTGCTGACCGGCGCGGGTTCCTGCCCGCCGCATCGCATCGTTAAGATGCTGCGCCTCCGGATTGGTGGTATCTGCAGAGTATAAAAGATTGCAGTACATGGCCACGCCTTCATATTTTAGCGAGAAGGAGTCTTGAGCCTCCAGGAGGGCGTACAGCCCGGGGGCGTCCAGTGACCCGATCTTCCCCTTATATTGTTCCCTCATGGCCCCGGCCTCGGCGACCATCTCTTCCAGTCTGTTAATGATGTAAGCCTTATCAGTGCTCTCAACTAGCTGACTGAGGTCCCACTGCATTTCGTTCATGTCCAAACCTATCCGTCGAATAAGCCTAGCGCATTATTACAGCTTGCGACAGATGCGCCATGGAGCGGCTGCTCGATGGATTGCGTGGTACTGCCGCACCGTGGGATGTGTTCACCATGCCCATCATGCAGGGGCGAGCGGTTATCGGTGAATTCCTACCAAAGGGGAAATAGGTCCTTGAGCATGGGGGCAGCATGAATGACGGGCCATTGGTAGATATGCACAATGTTACCATCAGGAAGGGGGGCGCGACCCTGCTCAAGGGGGTGGACCTGCGCATCTGCAGGGGGGAGAGGGTGGCCATCCTTGGGCCCAATGGCTCGGGAAAGACCTCACTGATCCGCGCCATGGTGGGAGAGCTCCGCCACGACACCTCGGTCGAAGATTCATATGTCAAGATCGGGGGAGAGAAACTGTGGAACCTTTTCGACGTGCGTAGGACATTCGGCCTGGTATCGGGTGAGCTTCAGATCGAGCTCAGGAGAAATATTACCGTCCGCGATGCCGTACTTTCTGGCTTCTTTGGCTCCATCGGAACAAACCGATCTCACATCATAAGCATGGATATGGAGGATAGGGCGAGAGGGGCCCTGGATATGGTGGGCTCGGGACATCTCGTCTCCCGAACGGTATCCACCCTATCCATGGGGGAGGCTC
>JAAYQQ010000138.1 GCA_012519255.1 Methanobacteriota archaeon
AGGAAGTCCCATTAGGTAATCGCCGGATCATAGTCTTCTTGCAACTACCCGGCGCATTTCGCAGCTTGACACGACCTTCTTCGGCGCTCGAGCCGAGCCATTCCCCATACGACGTAGCATGCCGCTATTTGTGTCGGCTTAACACACGTCCGAATTGCATATGACTGGTGATCATCAAACGCAGGACCTCTTCCTAAATCCTGAGTTCTCTACCGCTTCCCCGAAGAGGATTAGTCCCCGGGTGCATGAATGTGAATGATCGCGGCCGACTCATCATCGACCGCAGCTCCCCATCATGTAAGATGGAGTATATATAGGTTGCCTTTCCGGCCTCACCCATAGCCCAGAACATTGTTTTCGTTCCGGGCTTTCCCAACAATGTGCTTATTGTATATAAGCCTTCCGAAGGGAGGAGTTAGGCATGAGTTCGGATCTCGAACCTTGCCAGGCACATAGGCTTGAACCTATGCCCGAGACATTGTTTCCGTTTCGGGCTCTCCCAGCTAATACGCTGCATTATTTAAGCGTTTCGGGAGCTGTTTACGGATGAATATTCCATGAGGATATAGACAACCGCCCCCAGCCGGGGATATTATCTATAGACTCCCCAAGACATCAATGTTTCTACTCACATCGATTGGTCAGGAGGATCTCTAGCGCCCCCCCATGCCTTCCCCCGTGTTTTTGATATCCCCCCCCTTATTGATATATTATATTACAAAAGCATGAAAGAAGGCCTCGATCATGGAGAAAACACAGGGACAATAGATGAAAAATATTGTAAAACAAAGACACTGCGGCGAAGAAGTTGGTGAAAAAATTGAGAACGGGAGGAGTCGGTTCAGAGCTCGCCGATCCCCAGCTCGTTGTCGAGGATCCTGACGATCTCGTCCAGCTCCAGAGCGTTCCGCCGCCCCAGTCGAACCTTCTTGCCGTTCGATAGGACAATGGTTATCTCGGCTGGTAATTCCCTGAGCTTGCCATCCACGATCACCTTCATCCTATACAGCTCGACACCCCTGATCATATCCCGCGGCATGAAAGAAGGCCTCCCCAGGAGATTCTCCAGACGAGAAGAATAAACCTCCACGCCCCCCGCGTATACCTTCATGGGCATGATGTTCCGGACATACCTGGGCGTCATCACTTCAATTGCATAGAAGATCGATATGGCCCCTCCCATGCCGATCACGAGCCCAACGACACTATCTGGTTCGGTCAGATCGGTCAGCGCCACCAGATAAATGACATAGAATGCGAAGGCCAGACCAAATATTCGAGCAAGACCTTCGAAGAACGCCCATCTTCGCCCCGCGAATTTTCTACGGGGACGCATGCTGCGAGGCACCTTCTCAACGTAGAGCAATCTTCCCTTCTCGCCCGAGAACCTAGCCATCTCAACCACATAGGGGGGAAGAAACCCATTGTGAAAATCTTTTCTGCCGCTACCTGTCAAGATCGGGGGGCACAAGGGCGCGCAAACGCATCAGCGCATCCAGCTTTTCTCGCTTTTTGACCCTGGCCTGGTCAACCCCCTGTTCCAGAAAATGAATGGCCTCATCCATTGCCCGGCAATCCACCGGGAAAGGTACGCCATCCTTGCCCCCCACGGCAAAGGAGAACTTCACCGGGTCCCTCCAGCTGGGACTGCAACCATAAACCAACTCGCCAGTTAGCGCCAGGGCGCGAACCGCAGATGGACCAATACCGCGGATGGCCAGAAGCTCCTCATAATCCCTGGGCTGGAATTCATAGGCCTTGCGCAGGGCATCCCAATTTACGGTCCTGGGCATGTGCAGCTTCTTGACGGGGGCCCCATTCCAGTCATCGATGGTGGTCTGATCCTTCCCCACCACCACGATATCTCTCCGGAGGTGATCGATGCCATCGTTGACCATGTCCACCGCCGCCTTTCGAGAATTTTCGCTTTCCCTTGATGTCATGTCCAGGGCGCCATCGGACCGAAGCCCCAGGATGGCGGTATGAGGCTCTTCCATGAATCGTGATAATGAGCCAGAGTTCCACTGATATCTTCGAGCATACCCGCTCTGATCGGACATGCCCTGCTGAATAACTGTCCAGTTGCCCCGATCATCGAAGGCCAGGGCATGATGGTACAGACTATGGCCATCCTGGATGGCGGCATTATCCACCTTGGCGCACATCCTGCTGACGTAGACCAGCCGCGCCTCCAGGTCCTCCGACAGATCATTAAGGTCGGCAACCTCGGCGATCTGTTCGGGCGTTCGCAGGGCCATGCGACCCTTCCCGCCGACCATGACCACATCCTTCCGCCTCTCCAGCGACTTCCTTATTGCCCCGCAGGTGACGGTGGTCGTACCGGAAGAATGCCAGTCAAAGCCAAGGACGCACGTGAGGGCCTGAAACCAGAATGGATCGGCCAGCCTCATAAGGTACTCCTCGGTCCCCACCTCCATGACCATGACGTCCGAGATAGCGCTGGCCAATTTGGTCATGCGATTGAACAGCCAACGCGGGACGGTCCCGCCATGCAGGGGGAGATCTGTAATTCCAGTGCGCGAGCTGCCATCAGCTCCCTTCTGAACCCTGACCGCCTCACCGGCAACGAACATCGATCTTGCCCCAATAAAATGAGATGCCTTCTGCGTTTAACCCTTTCCAGGGGCATGCTGAATATCTCATCACGGTGAGAAGACGGTCGTGACCGCGGTGGGCAGCTTCCTGATAAGCTCCGCCATGTGGGGGTTAAACAAACGCATCTGGTCCTCAAACTCCGGCAGCCTCCCCACGATCTGGGAGACCACCTGCACCTCCAGTCGGCCCATGACCTTCCACATGCCCCCCTCGGACGTATCGGTCATCACGATGATGGGCAACCTTATGCGGTCCCGGTCCCATGGGTCCAGCAGGGATGATATAAGCTCGATCTCCTCCATGCTTATGCGATAACGGCGTCCGTCCTTCGCCTGATAGCCAGCCTCCGCCGCCTCCCTGAGCTCTCCCAGCGACACGCGTCTGGTGGGGATGTGACGATTCATGGACTCCAGAAGTTTGCGTATTTCCCCTTCGCTTCCGAACACATCCCTCTCACCGTTATCAACGTACATAATTCTCATCCAACGTTCGGCAATTCGGTTATATCAATAATGCAACATAGGGTCGTGAGAGGAGAAACATGAATACACCGGAGCGACTCGAGGCAATGTTGGAAACCCATCCCTGTTACAACGAATGCGCGCATAAGAAATTCGCCCGCATGCACATACCCATCGCCCCAAGGTGCAATATTCAATGCAACTTCTGCAGTAGGAAATATGATTGCGCCAACGAGTCCCGCCCCGGCGTAACGTCCGAAGTACTGTCACCTCAGGAGGCAGTGGAAAAGATACGGTACGTCCGAAGCAAGATACCATATCTCAGTGTCATCGGCATCGCCGGCCCCGGGGATCCCCTGGCCAATGAAGAGACCTTCACCGCCCTGGAGATGATCGGGGAGGAATTCCCCGACCTCACCCTGTGCCTGAGCACCAACGGTCTGGAGCTCCCCCCCAATGTGGAGAGGCTGAAGAAGCTGGGAGTTAGATTTGTCACCGTGACCATGAACGCCGTCGACCCCGAGGTGGGGGCGAAGATGTACGAGTTCGTGCGATGGAAGGGGCAGACATTGCGCGGCGAGGAGGCAGCCAGGATACTCATCAAGAATCAACTCGAGGGGATCAGGAAGGCGGCCGATGCGGGCATGCTGGTGAAGGTGAACATTGTCATGACGCCGGGGATCAACGCAGATCACATACCGGCGGTGGCCAAGAAGGCGAAAGAGCTGGGCGCATACATCGTGAACATTCTGCCCCTCATTCCCGTCCCCGGCACAAAATTCGAGAATGTACGCGCGCCCACCTCCCGGGAACGCAGGGAGCTGCAGGACCTTTGCGAGGTGGACATACGTCAGATGCGGCATTGTCGTCAATGCAGGGCAGATGCGATCGGCCTGTTGGGAGATGATCGCTCGGCGGAGTTCTCACATTACACCTGCGCCGCGCGGGCCAAGGGAGAGATGGAGGCGGGAGCGACCATGGAGCTGGAGGGCGAGACTCGATATCGTATCGCGGTGGCCTCATCGGATGGGAACAATGTCGATCAGCACTTCGGCCATGCCGAACGATTTCACACCTACCTTGTAGAAGGAGCTCACATCACCAGGGGCGAGGTTATCGACGTGAGTCCGCTTCAGGAGATGTCGCTATTCGGCCCGGATCATCAGAAGAAGCTTGAAAGCACCGCGGAGAGGCTCAAGGGGATGGATGCGGTGATCGCCACCAGGTATGGACATCCAACGGTGGAGGTGCTCCGCCGCCTCGGGATCATACCCATCGAGGACCATGGAGAGATCGGGCAGGCCCTCCGTCGGGCAGTGAGCTCCGTATTCAGGGAGCGATCCGCCGTGTTCCAATGAGGCGATGACATGAAGGGCTCGGAACTTATGGTGAAGTGTCTTCGATCCGAGGGCGTCCGCCATATCTTTGGCATCCCGGGGGAGGAAAATCTCGACCTGATGGATTCGCTCATAGACTCGGACATCGAGTTCGTCCTGACGAGGCATGAGAGCAGCGCGGCGTTCATGGCCGGCATGGTCGGTCGACTGACGCACCGGCCCGGAGCATGCCTGACCACGCTTGGACCCGGCGCATCGAACATGGTCATTGGAGTGGCCGAGGCATTCCTTGGGTACAGCCCCATGGTGGCAATGAGCGGCCAGGTGGGAGTGGAATGTCAGCATCACCCCCGAAAGCAGTACATCGATCTGCCCTCCATGTTTCGCCCCATCACCAGGGAATCCATATCGATCCGCTCGGCGTCCCGCATCCCCGAGCTGACCAGAAGGGCATTCGACACGGCATCCCGAGAACGGCCTGGACCGGTATTCCTGGAGCTGCCAGAGGATGTGCTCAGGGAACAGGTCGAGGGCGCGCCCCTCCCCATCCAGGGTCCCGAGGCGACCGTTCTCCCGGATCTCAACCAGGTGCGTGAGCTCATCGCCTCGGCAGAACGGCCCCTGATCCTCGCCGGCGCCGGAGTTGTCAGGGGGAATGCGTCCGGGGCCCTCGAACAATTCGCCGAATGCTGGCGCATCCCGGTGGCCATGAGCTGGATGGGCGCGGGCACCATGCCATACGATAACGCGCTCTCCCTCAATACCGTGGGTCTCAGGAGAGCGGACATCGTGCGGGAAGCATTCGAGGAGGCGGACCTCATCATCCTGGTGGGATTCGACCTCATCGAGTTTGAGCCACAGCATTGGAATGTCGGCAGGGAGAAGGGGATCGTCTATCTTGGTGCCTCGCCCTGCGATGTTGTACAGGGCCTGCATCTGGACGTGGAGATCGTGGGCGATCTGCGCGGGATGCTCGACGCGCTCTCCCGCCGGCCGGTCAGAAGGGCGGAGTGGGCCTCGAGCATACGACAAAGGCTGCATGACGATCTCGCCGCGCCCCCGGCCGAGGGTGAACGGGTAAAACCACAGCATATTATCAGGGCGATACGCGACGCGCTGGGCCCAGGGGACATCGCCATCTCCGATGTCGGCGCCCACCTCATCTGGATGGCGCAACGATATCCAGCGTATCGGGAGAACACCATGCTGGCCTCCAACGGGCTCATCCCCATGGGAGTCGGCGTGCCCTGGGCCATCGCGGCCAAGTTAACCTACCCCGAACGGAAGGTTGTGGCCTCCGTTGGCGATGGCAGTTTCGCCATGACGGCCATGGAGCTGGAGACTGCCAGGCGCCTGGGGACGCCATTTGTCACGGTGGTGTGGAACGACGCCAGATTTGGTCTTATCAAGATCAGACAGGAGAGGGCGTTCGGGAGGAGCACTGGCGTCGAATTCGGAGAGATGGATGTGGTCAAATTTGCCAGATCTCTCGGCGTGGATGGATACCGGGCAACGTCGGCCACGGAGCTCCGGGAGATCATGACCAGATGTCTCAGGGATGATGTGTTGGCCGTCATTGATGTGGGTGTCGACACGGCTAGGGACGAATTGCGAATTGGTTAATGAGCATCAATCCAACATATGGTTGATTTCTAACGGAGCGATTAAGGGGTTTGGTGGATGTTCTTTCGCGTATCAATCCAACATATGGTTGATTTCTAACGAGCAATACGGCGGGGCCGAGAACGTCCACATCATTAAGTATCAATCCAACATATGGTTGATTTCTAACTCACGGGAATAATCCGTGTCCTGGTGAGCGTGAGTGTATCAATCCAGCATATGGTTGATTTCTAACATTTTATCAAGAATGGTGGATACTCATCTAGATCGCGTATCAATCCAGCATATGGTTGATTTCTAACAAGGGTTGGCCAGATGTCACAGTCTACCCCTTGACTAGGTATCAATCCAACATATGGTTGATTTCTAACTCCCAGCTCAGCCCGGAATGTGAAGATAGGTAATAAACATACCATAACTTTTGATTCAAATTAAGTCAGGTTGCTATACTAAGACTCCATCTAATCTTTCCCAGTGCTTGTTAGATAGATTTCTGAAGCATCTAGGAAACGCTTCCCCCAATCAGATAGTGATATCATGTAGGGGCTGTTTCCACGTCCTGAACCAGATATGGAGATTAGATCAAGCTGCTTGAATATTTGAACATGCCTAGATGCAGTCGATATCGATACACTCAACTTCTTTGCTAGATCCTTCAACGAAATAAGATTCTCAGAATCTATCGCCCTCAGATAAGGGCTATATTTATCACGGCATTTGTATACATCCTTCAGTCGCGCCATAGGTATCATCCGCGTTTCTCCAGTCTCCTTATCAAATGCGACAATATCTATGTCATAATTACTTGCCATCAATGTCAGGGCTGAGGCTCCGATCCCAGGACCTGCCGTCGTATTG
>JAAYQQ010000139.1 GCA_012519255.1 Methanobacteriota archaeon
TATCAGGTCAGACGGACCGAGCGCGGATGCCGGGTCACATTGCTCAGGGTCTGCAATCACAAGAATGTTTATGGAAAGGATTGATGCCGGATAAGAGATCTAGGGTCGCTTGACAGCCACGGGAACGCCTTGTTGTTGTACGGGATCTGTTCTCTCTGCGTGTGGCGTTTGAGCAGCGTAATCTGATGCCCCTCGTCGTTGAGGCCACCACTGGCGGAAGTATCGCTCTCCACCATCGGGGGATGCCGAAGAACGTGCAGATGGCCCGGCGGACCTCGTCCTTGACGGCCATCATGTCGGGCCAGGGGTCCTGCATGAACGACATCCACTTCATGAACTCCCCGCTGCCCTGGAGGCTGTTGACCGGGAAGTAGGGGCGGCGTGGGGGCCCCTTTTCAGCTGGTGATTAACCTTATTTCCGGAAGCCTGTGCCTCACGGAGCTTTCTGACCTCAGCACCCAATCGAGAATATGTTTCTAAAAGGTGACAGACTCTTTTGTCAGAACGTGGGCGATTAGATAGTGATGGTGGGCCCGAAGAGATTTGAACTCTTGACCTCCCGGTTATCAGCCGGGCGCTCCAGCCAGTCTAAGCTACGGGCCCCTGTGAACCATGGGAATAGTTCTTACTATTTTAAAGCTTTGCATGTCTTTCTACATTCTATCATGCTGGATTGATAAATTCATTAATTCTAGCGATGCGGGCCCTATTAGAACACAAATTGAGAACAGTGATCGTGATCCAGGCCCCCTGCACGCGAGCAGTTTACCCGATGCCCGCTAGGCTTTCTTAAGATGAGCATCCATGGCGTCACGTAGCCTCAGCTTCCAAAAATACTCTATCACTTCCGGGTCCTCAATTCTCTCCACTTTATTTATGAACCCTCGGAGGTAACCGAACATGACCACAGCAGCATGGTAATGGGGAGATCGCTGTATCCCAAAATAGAGCACATCGATAAGGATGATCAGTGGATGATAACCCAGGCCCCAGAGGGCTTCCCCCTTAAGCATGTAGCCCTTCCATGCCCCTATTTTAGTGGCTCCAGGCCGTTTATCGTAGAAGGTGGCATCGAGACATACCTTGGCGTTCATATCCTTGGATCTGGCCTTGACTATCAATACCGCGTCAGGTGAGAAAGATATGGGGTAGAAGCCAAGAGGCTCGAGAAAATCACGACGATAGAGACGTATATCGTTAAAATCGACGAACGGGTCATTGACGAGTCCCTTGCCATTGCCATCTATCTCTTCCAATTCATGACCGCAAACAAAGGCAAGAGTCTCATCACCTTCGAGAACCGTCAACATGTTCTCTAAAAAGTCCTGGTCCAACTCGACCGTGGCATCTATCTTGCCGATGAATCTTATCCCTCCGCCTCCAGGGAAAAGGTCCAGACCATACCTGCAACCATCATTCACTCCAAGAGCGAAATTCTGGTGACTGTATCCCTTGCCATAGAACTCTGTTTGCCTTATCACGTAGATCCAGTCATATTGCCTGGCGATCTGCTTGGCCTGCTCGTAACAGCCATCGGTGCTGTTCCCATCAACAAGGATCCAGGCAGCAGGACGGACGGTCTGAGAGCTTACCGTCCTTATGAGCTCCTCGACATGGGCGGACTCGTTCCTCATAGGTGTGACTAATAGTAATCTCTCATCCACTTTCTTCGCAAATTGCCCGGATGCCGTGATGGAATTATCTGTAATCTTTTCACCCCATCGACAGAAAAGAAATCTATCTGGAAGGAGGACTCCGATGGCAGACGAAGGCCCATCTCAATATTAATGGTCTCTTCTCTGTGAGTCCAATATGAAAATTAATGTCAAATGACGTTTACTTCGAGGCTCTATTGTTTATGCCCTATACATCATTGGTCTGGCTCTGGAAACGCTATTTTCACAGTGGTTGTTAAAGAACATGCTGGGATATTAGAATAAGTGAGAAAGGGGTTTGACAAGTCATTGGATGGAGAGACATCTCTCCTTGAAAGTAATTGGTCAGGTTCTAAAAGAGACAGAATATTCCACACTTTCAGCGCCAAAGTATCTCTTACAGTACTCGGCGACCGCTTTGGGCGGATACTCCTTGCAGCTGAACACATCGATGAACGCCCTATCGGTATCCTCTGCGAAATGACCGGAGATCAGGGAGGTCTCGATAAGTTGAGCCAGAGAATAGCCCTGGACGCGGGGATCGGCCCCGAAGCGCACCACTATCGGTTCGCCGAAGCGTCTCATCTTGATATGATCACAAAGATCGACTGAGAACTTGCGGATGTAATCGCCATCGCGGATCTTCTCAGGGTCACATCCTCGAAGGTCGATAGAGGTCAATAGACCCCATTCCTCTCCCTTCTTGAAGCGCTCGATCGTCTCCTCATCGCTCAATAACTTGCCCGACCTGGGACCCATGCTGTACATTCCTTTTATCACCCTCTGGGCATCCGTGCCCGAAGTGAACGGCGCTCATCTCATTCTAGGATAAAAAACTGTGCTTGATAGGTTCTATTCGGGTTGATTATGGGCAGGCTCAGGGCGGTTTTGTACTTTTTACTCGCTCATTCCTTCGACATCGGATGAAATCAGACGTAAATCGCAGAATGGAGGTCCTTCCAGGGGCGTTGAGAGCTCTATTCCTGTCCTTGCCGTCAATATGGGGCAAAAAGCATTCCCTTATACTGTATATGAGGAATCTTAATCTCCAGGGCTGAGGGTTGCTCCCAATAGTCATTCTTATTCCGAGGCCATATCATTTGGTCCAGGGTTTCAAATAATTCATCGTCTGGAACCGGACAGATTAACTACTCTCATAGTATTGCGAGATTGATCCCAATGACCCAGGGACTTAAGAATCGTGGAAGGACCAGAGCAGATATGGATGAGCGCAGGCAGGCTGTAGAGGCGTTCTCAGGAGCGAAGCTGACTACCATTGCTTCCTGCCCATACGATCCTCAGCTCGCCGAGAAGAACATCGAGAACATGATCGGTACGATCTCCATCCCTGTGGGTTTCGTCGGCCCCCTGATGGTGAAAGGGGATAGCGCCGACGGTGAGTTCCTGGTCCCTCTTGCCACTACCGAAGGAGCCCTCCTGGCTTCGGTGAATCGGGGCTGCTCGGTAATCACCGCTGCCGGCGGCGCCGCGTCAGTAGTGGTCAAGGATGGGATGACGCGAGGGCCAGTGTTCCGTGTCCGGGACGCCCGCCATGCCATTCAGGCTGCCAACTGGATGGAGGAAAATTTTGACCGCATAAAGGCCGCGGCGGAGGCTACCACCAGCCATGGCAAGCTGCTAAGCGCAAACCCGTTCGTAGTGGGTCGCTCGCTCTTTGTACGATTCACATACTCCACCGGGGATGCCATGGGCATGAATATGGCCACCATTGCCTCAGAGGCCGCTGCCAGGCTCATCGAGCAAGAGACTGGTGCAGTGCTCGTCTCGGTCTCTGGCAATTTCTGCGTGGACAAGAAACCCTCTGCCCTAACCTACATCTCCGGCCGGGGGAAGATAGTCCTCGCCGACATCACCATACCTCGCTCTCTGCTGGAAAAGAGGATGCATACGACTCCCGAGGCAGTGGTAGAGACCTGCTTCCGCAAGTGCAATGTCGGCTCATCACTATCTGCCTCACTGGGATCCAACGCCCACATCGCCAATATGCTCGCAGCGGTATACATCGCCACTGGCCAGGACCCTGCTCAGGTCGCTGAAGGATCGATGGGCACCACCACCGCCGAGATTGTCGATGGAGATCTCTATTTCTCCGTTCGTCTGCCCGCCGTGGAGGTGGGCACGGTAGGCGGAGGGACCAGACTGCCAGCGCAGGCCGAGGCGCTATCCATGATGGACTGCCTTGGTAAGGGAAAGGCCCGCAAGTTTGCCGAGATCGTAGGAGCGGTCGTGCTGGCCGGAGAGCTCTCTACCATCTGCGCCCAGGACGCGGGACATCTGGGGGCGGCGCACAGCAGATTGGGACGTTGATTCGTGCCTGTCGTTCGCAGGCCGTTCAGACATAATAGCGATAGATTAATTCTATCCTGATGACATGACCATATTATGGGCAGCGAGCGGACAGCATCATGGTGGCATCGTGAGGGGGAGCGGCTCCTTTGTGATCTCTGCCCCCATCGGTGTTCACTCCCCGCGGGCGCTACTGGCCTATGCGGTGCGAGAGCGGAACAAGATGGTAAGCTCATCGCCACCAGTTATGGCGTAGTCTGCGTTCAGAGCCTTGACCCTATTGAGAAGAAGCCCATATTTCACTATCGGCCAGGCACTCTGGTTTACTCGCTGGGTACCTATGGCTGCAACCTCGACTGCGCCAACTGTCAGAACTTTGAACTTGTCAAGGCATCGAGGCAGCCGCTTCCCTCTGGAGTTATGTCGCCGCAGGATGTGGTGACCGAGGCAGAACGGATAGGGGCCCAGGGCATTGCCTGGACATTCAATGAGCCAGTGACATGGTATGAGTTCGTCCTTGACACTGCCCGAGCAGCGGAGGCCAAGGGCCTCTATACCATGGTGAACACCAATGGTTATATTCTACCTGCGCCAGCGGAAGAGCTGTTCGGCCATGTCCAGGTGGTGAATATCGATGTGAAGGGGTTCACTGAAAAATTCTATCGCACCATCTGTGGGGCAGGCCTACAGGACGTCTTGAACACCTGCATATTGGCCAAGGACCGTGGTGTTCACGTTGAGCTGACATATCTTCTGATTCCGGGGCTCAACGACTCTGCCGAAGAGATCGGTCAGTTCACCCGCTGGGTGGTGGAGCATATGGGCGCCGATACGCCCATCTTCTTCTTCCGCTTTCAGCCATTTTACCGCCTATCCCACCTTCCCGAACAAAGTATGGAAAAAATGAACGAGGCCCGCACCATCGCCCGGAGAGAGGGCGCCAGGTATGTTTATTTTGGTGGGGTGGCCGAGGACTCCAATCAGAACACTCTTTGTCCCCGCTGCTCCGCCGTAGTGGTGGAGAGAAGGATAGTTAGGGCTTCTGGTAAGGTATGCTTTAAGGAACGCGAGGTCAGCCGTTTCTGCCCCACAGTCTCCGATGTACACATCCACCTAAAGGATGGACGATGTCCCCGCTGTGGAGAAATAATACCCATCGTTCTCTAAGCGTTGGAGTATCTGGCCCCATCAGGGCCGTTCTTGCATTCCTGATCCGACCGCACGAGTGCATTTCTTTCCCCAGTCAGGAGATGATATTGAGCCATTAGGGCGAAGGAGCATCATGCCTTCTCTCCCGATGGTGCCGTGCAGGCATGGGAATAATGAGGGAATATAATATAGAAGAATCTGGCCGCCGCGCTGAATGTTTGGCCCTCGTTCGACGTGATAGCGTTTCAATACTCCACACAACTTAAAAATAGGGACTTCGCCATCGCATCGAGGATGCCAGTAGTCACGTTCAGTCATAACGATCTAAATGGCCTTCTTGGCCGCGAGGTCCCCGCGGAGACCCTGCTGGACAGGGTTCCTCAGCTCGGGGCAGACATTCATTCATACGACAGTGAGAACGGTGAGCTGAGCATCGAGTTCTTCCCCGACCGGCCTGACCTGTATTGTGTTGAGGGGGCCGCCCGTGCCCTCCGCACATTCCTTGGATTCGATAAGGGTCTAAAGCGCTACCCGGTGGAGAGCTCCGACATCACGCTTAACATCGATCCCTCGGTGGAAAAGGTTCGTCCGTTCATGGTGGGCGGGGTGGTCGAAGACATCACCATGTCCGATTCCCTCATCCGCTCGCTCATGGAGCTGCAGGAAAAGTTACACATCACCATGGGCCGCAAGCGGTCCAAGGTCTCCATCGGCATCCATGACATGGAGCGGATCGTCCCGCCGTTTACCTATAAGGCCGTTGATCCACATTCAGTATCATTCGTTCCCCTGGCCAAGACCGAGGCCATGGATCTACAGGAGATACTGGAGAAACACGAGAAAGGCATAGATTATGCCTACATCCTTGAGGGAAAGGATCAATATCCTTTACTGGTGGACAGCGAGGACAACGTACTCTCGTTCCCACCTATCATTAATGGTACACTGACCACAGTCACCGAGAGCACCACCAACGTGTTCATTGATGTCACGGGAACCGATCTTGCGGCGATCTCCGGCGCCCTCAATATCGTGGCAACGGCCATGGCCGAGATGGGCGGAAAGCTCCGCTCCATTAAGGTAGAGGGCACGCACACGATGAGGACTCCCGATCTGGAACCTCGTCAGTGGGAGCTCAACGTTGCCGACACCAATACGTTGCTGGGAGTGAACCTTTCTTCAGATGAGATCGTAGCCGCGCTGGAAAAGATGGGTTTCCAGGCGTCGCCCCGTGAACAGATGGTCGACGTTCTTGCACCCGCCACTCGCTTGGATCTGATCCATCCTGTGGATATAATGGAAGATGTGGCAAAGGGGATAGGGTACGAGCACTTTGGCGCGGCTCTTCCCACAGCGATGACCTTTGGCAAGAGGGGAATGCGACAGCGGAGAAGTGACGTTGTCCGCCAGCTCATGGTTGGCTACGGCTTCCTGGAGATCACCACGCTAATGTTGACCTCCCAACGCGACCAGTTCGATAATATGCGCATTCCCTCGAAGAAGGTGGTGGAGATCCTAAACCCCATCAGTGAAGATCATACCTGCCTGCGCGTCTCCCTTCTACCCAGCATAATGGCGGTGCTGAGGCGTAACAAGCATCGCGATCTTCCCCAGCGACTGTTCGAGGTCGGCGATGTAATGGTTGGTCACAAGCGCCGCAGACATCTTGCCTCGGCGAGCATCTCTTCCGGGGCATCGTTCACCGAGGTAAAATCATTGGTAGAAAGCTTGTTGCGCGACCTCTCGGTCAAGCATACCATAGTATCCTCCTCGCTGGGCTGCTATATCGACGGCCGGGGCGCGGAGGTCGAGGTTGACGGCGTCAAGGTTGGTTCCTTTGGCGAGCTTCACCCCGAAGTCATCACTGCCTTCGAGCTTGGATACCCTGTCACCGCCTTCGAGCTAGATCTGACCACCCTCACAGCGGGCAAGCTGGAACGCATTGCCTGAAGGAGACACGGGTGCGCAGATCATGGAGAAATGACTGCGAAGGCGCTCAGATAACGAAATTGTTAAAAGGCCAAAGAGATGTGGCCCCTTCTAGGCCGAGGTAGCAAAGCCCGGATTACCGCGCCAGCCTTGAGAGCTGGTGTCCGCAAGGACTCGGGAGTTCGAATCTCCCCCTCGGCGCTTTCCCTTTTTTCAATCAGGCATATCTTCGAACGCCCCATCCACCTGGGCCATGGGGGCGGTACCGTGGTAGCGTCACTCCCTGCAATATGATGAAGAACATTCTCATAACCTCTACCTGGGAGGCACAATGACCCTCACCGCTCCAGGCAGCACGGTCATATCTAGAGGTGTATGGCCAAAGAACTCCCCATCGGCCTTGATGATGGTAGGGGGTTCTGTCTCGATGTACACATTCTTTCGGGCGATCAAATAACGCAGGCTGGAACCTGTTCCGTAATTGCCAGACAGCAGGTCCAACCCCGCCGCCAAGACGCTCGCTCTACTTTGCCCCTCCATCAGGATGACCTCGATGTGGCCATCGTCGACGTGAATGCCCGAGCCAAGTCGGAATGGCCGGAAGCCCAGGATTCCAGCGTTGGCAATGATGATGTGAGATACTCGTGAGTCTATCTCCTCATCATCGATAAGCCCCTTCACCCTGAGGGGGCGAAAATCCATGAACATCCTCAGGCCGAGCAGGGCGTAGACCGAGCGACCGAAGAGAACTTTCAGTTCGGGAGTTAAATGGATCAGGGCCTCGGCACCTGGCCCCAGGACGATCTGATACACGAATCGGCGATCGTCAAGCTCCATTGCGTCAATGCACCGTGTGGCATGAGGTCCAAGGATCAGACGGAGCGCAGATGGCGCCGATAATGGAATATTGAGCTCTTGAGCGAGCATGTTTGCCGTGCCCGCCGGGACGATGCCCATTGTGGTCCCTGTGCCGGCAAGTGCGCCCGCCACGCCTCCCACGGTGCCATCGCCGCCAACGGCGATGACGTCGGTGGCGCCCTGATAGATCCCCTGCTCCACCGCCGCCGTGATATCCTCTCCCCTATGAAGCACACGTATCTCCGCATCCGGGCCAATACGTCGTACCGCTTCGCGTACCCTCAGCTGGGCCAAACTGCCCCGGCCCACCCCGGCGTATGGGTTGACGATAAAGAAGAGAAAGCGAGGGCGAAGCATCCGTACATCATAGAGAATCGCCCAGTATTTGGCGTTGGTTCTGGAAAGCTTCTAATCCATAGTTGGATACTTCCCCGTTGTGTTCATACGCAGGCTCCTGGCCAACAACGCGTTCATGATGAGCACGGCGTTCGTGCTGGCCATGATCTTTGGGGGGTTTCCCCAGCTCGTTACAGGCCTTACAAACTCTACGATCTCCATGATATCTCTGGGAGTGATGATGTCATTCTCCCTTTGCAGTCTCCGCTTCCGCGGTCTGAAGGCAGCGCGGCATGGAAAGGCCGTCTTCCGTGCCTTCCTCCTGTCTTTCGTACTCGGCTCTGGCCTAACCATCCTCCTGGCCCAGCTATTCCAGGGAGATATCCGTGATGGCTGGATCCTTATCGCGGCGGTTCCCTCGGCAGTCTCGGTCATCCCCTTCTGCTATCTTCTGCGAGGCGAGCTGGAGGCCACCCTGGTATCTTCAGCGGCGCTCTATTTCATCGCCCTTCTCTTCACTCCCCTCATTACACTGATATTTATAGGGGAGGCGGTTAGCCCGGATACCGTGCTGCGTTACGTTGGCATCCTCATCCTCATTCCCATGCTCATCTCTCGCCCCATCCGGGCCCTTAAACTGAGCGAGGAGAGCAAGCATATAGCCGTCAATGTCTCCTTCTTCATACTGGTGATCGCCGTCGCCGGGACCAATCGTCAGGTATTCTTCGGCGAGCCATTACTGTTGATCTCATTGCTCTCCGTGGCCATCGTCCGCACCTTTGGAGTGGGCATCCTCTATGATCATCTTGCCCGCAAGAATGGAGTGAGCAGGGCCAGGAGGGTGCCGGAGGTGCTGTTCGCCACCCATAAGAACACTGGCATGGCCGCTGCCCTGGCCATGAATCTCCTTGGACCCGGCGCAGCCGTGCCGGCCACCGTCCTCATGAGCGTGGATATCGTATGGCTCATCTACATCACTCGCTTCATGGCTCCATCCTCAATGGTAGGCTATTAATTCGTTCGGTTGGAATAAGTTCCTAGCCTATGATCGAGGAACTGACCGCCGAGCAGGTCCGGAGGAAATGCTCCGAGTTTGCCTTCGATTGCGAGACCACTGCAGATCTCACTCCCCTCGAACAGATAATTGGACAGGATAGGGCGGTGCGGGCGCTCCAGTTTGGACTCAATATCGAACGGAAAGGCTTCAACGTCTTCATCTCTGGCCTTCCCGGCACCGGCCGGAAGACCGCCATACTGGATTTTGTCCGCGAGCTCGCCGCCCGCCGACCCACACCGCCCGATTGGTGCTATGTCAACAACTTCAAGGACTCTTCCAGGCCCAATGCCATAGCGCTCCCGCCGGGCAAGGGCAGCGAGCTCAAGAAGGCCATGGAAGGTTTCGTCAGCAAGATGCGGACCGCCCTCCATGAGGCCTTCGAGAGCGAGGACTATGCCAAGCGCAGGGACGCCATGCTCCAACGGGTGAACCGTGAGAGGAACGAAATGGTCACCAGCATAGGCCGAATGGCCAAGGATGCGGGCTTTATGATACAGCAGAGCCCCATCGGCGTCACCCTGGTACCCCTGGTGGAGGGCAAGCCACTCAGCGATCAGGAGTTCATTGAACTTCCCGACGTCCTGCAGCAACAGATCACCAATGCGCGGGAAGCCCTTCAGGAGCGTATCGGTGAGGCGTTCCGCCCCCTCCGTGACGTTGCCAAGAAGGCAGACAAGGAGATGTTGGACATGAACAAGGAGGTGGCCAGGTTTGCCATCTCTCCCTATCTCGACGAGCTCAGGGAGCACTTCAGAGACATCGGCGAGGTCGTGGATTATCTTGAGGCGGTTGAGAATGACATACTTGAGAATCTGCCCCTCTTCCTTGCCCCGCCCAAGGACATTCCCATTGATCCTACCCGGAACTATCTCGTCAACCTCGTGGTCGACAACTCCGCCGTCAAGGGCGCACCGGCCGAGATCGAGCTTAATCCCACCTACACCCGACTATTCGGCTACTCCGAACGCGAGTCCCGTATGGGCGCCCTCGTCACCGACTACACCATGGTCCGCGCCGGCACCGCCCATAGGGCCAATGGAGGCTTCCTGGTGATCCCTGCAGAGCAGATGTTCCGTGACCCCCTGGTGTGGGACGGCCTAAAGCAAATGATATCCTCCGAGCGACTGGAGATGGAGGACCCCGCTGCACGGCTTGGCTACATGATCACCAAGACGCTTCGCCCCGAACCAATACCCTTTGATGGCAAGGTTATCATATTGGGATCGCCCCAGGTGTATGAGATCCTGTTCGGGATGGATCCCGACTTCAGGGAGCTGTTCAAGGTCAA
>JAAYQQ010000140.1 GCA_012519255.1 Methanobacteriota archaeon
CCAGTCCAGCGAGCATGACGGTACTCTCTTGAAAGGAAGTTCCTCCCTCGAGCGTGATTTTCCCGGAGAGGCTGGTCACGATGGCGCCGGCGATGGCGACTGTGAGTCCCAGTACCAGGACGCCCCAGGACCATGTCTCCATCTCTGATGATCGATCTCCATGGGGGTTCCGACCTTCCAGATAATAGAAGATCGTGCCTGCCAGCCCCATCATGGCCAATACGGCGCCGGTGATGAGTGCGGTGGTGGCACTGAGCCCCCCGACGCCTGCCCATGTGAGTCGTTCGGCCATGCTGACCACCCATATTCCAGCGGACGATATTATGGCCAATGCAGCCAGGCTAACCAGAAGACCTATGCTACCACGGAGGCGGAACGCCCATAGGATAAGTAACCCTAGACCAGATAAGAATAGCTGCGCACCGAAGGCCGATACATAGATGCCCGACACGCTTCCCATGCCCTGAATGATTATGGGTGCAGCCAGGTAGGCCACCACAAGCCCTTCCACTAATATGACCGCCCCTCCCAGTGGGGGAATGATAAAAATTATCTTCCCCAGGAGATCGTTTCGCCGGGCATGTTCGGTCCAGGATATCGCCATGAACACGGCCGCGCCGATAATGGCCAGCTGAAGCCCTGCCACCATAACCCTGGCGCCTCCAATTGTGCCCAGGCCCACAATGATGACCTCACCAACATTGAAAGCTATGGCCAGTCCCTCCAACAGAATGAGAGAGGCCAGTACGATGGCCACGTGGTTGAAATTGATTCTGAGCTGCGTAGGCTGGCCCCCCTCAATTTAAGTGCAGGAGGTAGAATATAGATTCTCCACTCTACGAACGATATGCCTGCCTGGAAAACATCAAATTCAGGCAACAGGATTATACCTATATTCTAGCCATATGGGCATGGGATAATTATGAAGATCTGTGTTACCGCCGAGGATGCAGACCTCCACGCATTGGTGTCCGAAGATTTTGGACATGCTGCCTTCTTTGTGATCTATGATACCGAAACAGGGAGCTGGGAAGCATACCCCAACACGGCTCCCGAAGCAGGAACGGGCACGGGCATCGTGGCCGCTGAGAGGATCATAGAGCTGGGTGCACAGGTCGTGCTCACCAGCTACGTGGGGCCTCATGGCGAGAGAAAGTTACGCTCCGCCAACATCAAGATCGTTCAGGATGAGGATGGCGCCGTCTGGTCAGCCATCCAGAGATACCTGAAAAAGCATCCCGAGTGCAAGACTGCCGCCACCTCGGCGAAGACCATTCCACCAGAGTGATCAGCGTAAGGCTATCTCTACGGGAATGCGATTTCTTAGAGAGTCCACCACAGGCGACACTTTCTGAGCATATTGCAGCAGGTCCTCGATATCCGAACGAGGTGCCTGACTTTCGACCTCAACGGTCACACGGACATCCTGGAAGCCCGGCCGCACTTCGGACGATAGGCCCAGGAATCCATGTAGGTCAACATCGCCCTCCATGCGAATGATGAGTTTGTCGATCGGTATCTCCCTGACGGCCGCGTGATAGATTATGCTCACACTGAGGCAGGACGCAAGGGCATGTAGCACCGATATGAATGAGCTGGGCGCAGTGTCATGGCCCATGAGCACCTCTGGCGCATCGCTACGCAGCACGAATGGCTCCCGATGCTCAATATCATGGGGGCCGCCCTTCAGACGGTCCACAATGGTCTTATTCTGAGCCCCATCTATCCACTCATTTACTGCATGAAAACGGAATGATGCTAGATCAGGGTCGTCGTTGATCGCTTCGATGGTGGCCTGCAGTTTCCTGATGTCCACACCATTGACCACCTTGACGAGCTCTTCTTGAACGGTATCCATATGACCCTTCTCCTTTGCTGGCCATTTGTAAACCGTGCTATTTTAATGTTATCCTCCATGATAATCACTGATTTAATTAGAGGATGTGTTCAATAGGATCTATCCAATGCCAGGTATGATTAGAATCATGGAAGAAATATTCCATAAGGAATCCATTC
>JAAYQQ010000141.1 GCA_012519255.1 Methanobacteriota archaeon
GGAGTGCTTCCAGCTCCTCCTTGGTGACTATTTCCTCAGCATTCCTTGCAACAAGGCGGTATCTCTCTTCGGCGTCCATAAAACTCGTTCCGGGATACTTCCAGAGTTATATAGCATTTCACCTAACGACCCTGCCTTTATCAAACTGGACCAATGCTAACTCCTATAGATTCCCGCGACTAGCGTAGCAGCGGCAAGACCCAAAAGATTATAGTTGTGAGAATGAGAGCTAAATTGTTCAATTTTTGGGAATCGTGATTATGACTCAGCCACCCGCAGTAACGGGCAGAAGGGATATCACATCTCCATCCTTGACCGGGGTGTCAAGCCCACTCATGTGAAATATATTCTTGCCGTTGATAAGCAGGTAGATGAGCTCCGAAAGCGCTTCTCCACGAGGATGTAGTAACTTACTCATACCCTCCCCATATTTTCGCTCCAGCTCTGCCAGGAATTCACGTACCGTGAAGCCGTCGAAAGTCACCTCGGCCTGGTGGACCTTGGCCACGCGGGCAGGGGGTCCGAAAGTGCGGAAGAGCACTTTGGTCACAGTTCACCACCTGGATGCGAGGTCCTCGGCAGCCAGGTTGACCACGTCCTTGACCATAGAGGTCGGTGGGCAGTAAGCATTCTCAAAGGAGTTCACGAACTCCTCTACGGTGACTGCCTTAAGGATGGCCGATGATATCCAATTAATCCGGCCGTTCAGATCTTCGCCACCAATCATCTGGGCTCCGATGATGCGATGAGTCTCCCTGTCAGCCAGTAGTTTGACATCCAGTTTCGTTCCTCCGGGATAATAGCGCGCCTTGGTGAGTCCCGACGCCCGCCCCTCCATCACAGAGAGCCCATAGTAATCGGCGAGGCCCTTTGATAATCCTGTCCCGGCTATCTGCATATCTCCTACCTGCGAGATCCAAGGACTAAGCACTGCGGGGAAAGTAGCGTAACCACCCGACGCGTTAATACCAGCGACCCGCCCCTGCCGAACGGCGGTGGAGCCGAGCTGACTCATAGTTGGCCCTGGAGCAACGGCACTCTCACAGGAGATTACGTCACCAGCAAGGAAAATAGAACTTACCAGACGCCCCCGCCTATATGGCTGCAGGGTCGCAGAGACCCTGACCGCACCCAGGGGGCTTATGTCCAATCCAAGTAACTTGGGGAGTTCGAGATTGGCCCTTATGCCAGTGGCCATAATGACCATGTCGCAATCGATCTCGACATCTCCGGCCACTACCTTCTCCACCTTGCTTTCACCCTTGATGGCGCCGATGGGACGATTCATGAGAAACTTGATACCCAGAGACTCGCAATAGTTCTGTACAGTCTCGGCCATGTCTGCATCACAGATGCGCGGAATCACCTGAGGGAACATTTCCACCACGGTGACCTCCAGACCAGCACGCTTTAGGGCAACAGCCATCTCTAGACCGATAACTCCGGCCCCTACGATCACGGCTGTCTTCGCCGTTTGCATGGCTTCCTGTATGGCCATGCCATCGGATATGTAGCGGACCTTATACACTCCAGGCAGGTGGGTGCCCTCAACGGGGGGGATGAATACTGTGCCACCAGTAGCCAGGATAAGAGAATCGTAAGAGATAGTTTCTCCAGTGGATAGAGTGACAGTCATCTTGTCTGCGTCCGCGGATGCTACCTTGGTCCTGGTGTGTAATGTGATGTCCCGCTCTTTTTGATAGAATGCAGGATCATGCATGATAATCGAGTTGAAGTCTTTTATCGAACCTTCCAGGACGAAGGGTATGGCACAGGGCGAGTAGGCGATGTGCTCCTCCTCTGTGAACACTGTTACTTCGGCATTCTTGTCCATCTTCCGCGCGGCCGAAGCCGCGGTCATACCTGCAGCCCCTGAACCAATCACGATGATCTTTCGACCCATGCTCTTCCTCTGCTAAACCATGAAAATGTGATTATTAATAGATTTGTTGGTCCATCTCAGTGACCAGGCCAGTATTTCTCATATATCTAGCAGATTTATTGTCCTGGAGCCGCCCCCTCCATGAGGATCGAACTGTTCCAGCTTCGCCCCCATTATGGGGCGAGTATCGGTGCGGCGCCGCTGCTAGGTGGAGGAAGTAATGGAATGAAGGAGAAAATACTGGGGAAGCCTTTTTGATGAGCCTATCTATGGGGTAGCGAAACGATATGACACCGCCGTTCGATTTACGCAGCCCCGTCAGCGTCTGGAAGGAAGAGGATGTCATCGAGGGTCGCAGACTCGACGCGTTCGTGATCATCCTTCGAACCACCGGTTGCTGGTGGTCTTACAAGAAAGGATGCTTGATGTGTGGTTACAACATCGCCTCCTCTCCAAAGGTCACTGAGGAGCACCTCCGAGCCCAGATCGAAAAAGCTCTGACTCGTTACGATGGAGAGCCCATGGTGAAGATATACACCTCTGGCTCGTTCCTCGACGAGAGGGAGATTCCTTTGACCATTCAAGATGCCGTCTTCGAAGGGTTTGATGAAGCCAGGCGCATACTGTTCGAAAGTCGGGCTGAGTTCGTAACTCCTAGTGCACTCGAGCGACTGGACCCTCGCTCCGCCGTGGCCATCGGTCTCGAGAGTTCCAATGAAGAAGTGCTGCGCAAGTGCGTACGAAAGGGATTCACCGTGAAAGAGTATCGCCGGGCCGCCGAGGCCCTCAATGCTGCAGGCATTCCTCTGCGTACTTACCTGCTACTCAAGCCCCCTTTCCTTACCGAGCGATCGGCGGTGCAAGACACCATATCGTCCATCGCATTCTCCTCTCCCTTCTCGGAGAGCGTTTCAATCAACCCAGTCAACGTCCAGAGAGATACTATGCTCGAGCCGCTGTTTCGAAGGGGCGACTATCGCCCCCCCTGGCTATGGAGCCTGGTGGAAGTACTTAGACGTGGCCGGGAAGTATCCAGATGCCGCATTATGTCCTCTCCTTCAGGCGGAGGATCTGTTAGGGGGGTGCATAATTGCAATGAATGTGATGGAAAGATACTTGAAGCGGTCCAGCATTTTTCCTTCAACCAGGACCCCAGGGAACTGGATAATCTGGATTGCAGATGTCGTGGCGAATGGGCTGCTCTCATGGATGCCCAGGGAGCCATAGGTTCCACGGCGGATGTGGCAAGGCATCTCGGCAACGAGCTAGAGTTCGATTAGGAGATATATAATATGAAATTCGATATTAAAAGAGGTCATGGATCTTCACTAGAAGGGGACGGCCTTCGCAAGCTTATGCAGGACATCCTAGGTCCAGTTAAGGAGAAAGATGATGGGACCTTGGTTACCTCGTTCGGGGCAACCACTCAATTTGAGGTCAAAATGCTAAGTAAGACCGTTCTCTCCGTGGTCTCTGAGTCTGACAAAAAGGCTTCCCCAGAGGCAATGGGAGAGTCTAGCAAAAAATACAATAAATTCATGGAAGCGGCTACGGGATTCAATTCCAAAGAGCGAACGAAGCGCTTGAAGAAGAAGGCCAAGGATGGCAAGCTCTAATAGAATACAGGGCGCCCAAGGAGGCGCGGGCCTGTAACCATGGCCCCATAAGGATACTGATAACGTGGAAAGAAAGGTCAAAGCAGCACGGGTATCCATCGTATCTAACACCACATTAGTTCTGCTGAAGTTTACCGTAGGCATATTCATGGCATCAGTCTCGGTCATATCCGAGGCTGTCCATTCCATGATGGATCTGCTCGCCGCACTCATCGCCAATTACTCTGTGAGGAAGGCTGTGGAGCCAGCGGATGAGAAACATCCGTACGGCCACGGTAAGTTCGAGAACGTGTCAGGCGTCATCGAGGCCATGCTCATTGTCATTGCTGCGATTATCATCATATATGAGGCAACAAACCGCCTGATCAAGGGAGGAGTTGTCGAGTACCTTGGTTACGGTATCGCAGTAATGGGTTTTTCAGCCGTGGTTAACTTCTTCGTCTCACGATATCTATACAAGGTAGCCATCGAGGAAGAGTCTCTAGCCCTGGAAGCTGACGCACTTCACCTCCGGACGGATGTGTGGACATCCGTGGGGATCACGCTTGGACTTGTTATCATACACTTCACTGGAATCAATGCATTGGATCCCATCATTGCCATGGGGGTGGCGATTCTTATTATCAGAGCGGCATGGGATATGACCAAACGATCTGGTACAGACCTTCTCGATGCCTGCCTATCCCCCGAGGAGGAGCGCATCATCAGGAAGGCCCTAGAAAGCCACTCAGATCAATTCCTGGGCTACCACTCTATGCGCACTCGAAAGGCTGGTTCAGAGAAGTACGTAGACCTACACTTGGTGATCAGGTATGACACTACCATCGAAGAGGGGCACCGAATCGCCACGGAAGTGGAGCAGGAGATTGAAGCAGCCCTTCCCCGTACGGATGTCACTATCCATATGGAGCCTTGTGATAAGGACGAGTGCTTCACCATAAATGGCACCAGAGTATGCCTTCTAGATCATGATGATTCTGAACCAGACTGCTGCCCAGAACGGGGGCGATGAGTTCTATGTTCAATAAGGGAGTGTGTCGGTTAAAGTGGTCCGCTTACCATTCTTGAACATGTACACCGTACCATAGTGGCTCAGTATGCCAGCACCATACATGAGCGCGCTTCCATCGGGAATGCCAAACACAGTCCGCCCCATTGAAGAGCCTGTCATGAACGGATCTATCTCACGACGATAACGGGGAACTACTCCAAAGTCAACTAGATTCAGACCAAGGATTACGGTGTAGGAACTGCCATACTCATCTGGCGGCAGGATAACATGCTGACACATGACTGCCCCTCCCATGGCATCACCAACCACGACCCCCTCATAGTTCTGCATCAGATCAGACATGCATGATTGAGACATGCGGCGCCTCATAATCCGGGCGTCACCATCTGCCAGGAATACTAAATCCGAAGAAGATACTTTTTCGCGAAGCGTATCTACATCCTCATCCGGCCATGCCACCTCTGCTTCAGTTCCTAGATCCTTGAAGGCACTCCGAAGCTGCGTGGCCTTGCTGACGGCCTCCATCCCATCCAGGCCCCAGGGGAGAATCAATATCTGCGGATTTTCTCCTGCCTCACGAATTGCACGGCAGAGGATGGCAATACCTTTCTCCAGAAAGGGATCCTGCCCGCCCAGAAAATAAAGGATGACCATGCATTGTCAATAGAGTATGCATTATTCACACCTTTCCTGATTTCCTTCGTCGAGCTAACTCTGCAGGATGACGATCATAATATGCACTAAGGTCGGCGGCAGAGGGGTTCCGACCATGTAAAGATCTGAACTGCTCCAGGAACCTTTTCAGAGAGGGGGCATCAAAGGGATCCATGATCTCAAAGTTGTAAAGGCTACATTGGCCTCCCTGTCCATTCATAAGATTGTATATACGGGCGCGTAGTTAAATCCACTTTGGCAATGATAGGCCATGTCAACGTGCATTGCATTATGAAAATGATGGCCCCCCTCAAAGTCATTGGTGGTCTGAAAGAAGAACAAAAATATATCTGGCCCCTACCCGACACCCACGGACGGAAGTAATTATAGCTTCCCAGCCATTCTTATCATCCTGTTTCTGACTGCTGACTATTGTAACAGTACTAATGCGCCCTAATTCTAACTTTTAGTGAGCTTGTACAACATTATCATTTAAATTCTATTAAAAATATCCAACAGAATCTTCATAAGTATCATCAAAAGAGAGGGGGCAAGCTATTTCCCAACCCAATGCATCATATTGTTGTGAAAAAATGAGGAGGGTCATCCTTTCGTACAAGATGGTAAATGAACATATTTGCACGAATGTCATACCAGGCCTAGTGGAATGTGGCATGAATGTGGAAGCGCTCAGATGCGCTCCGTCAGGCCCCCGCTCTGGCTATAGCATGTTACGTATTCAGGGACCTCCAGAACTTTGCGAGACAAAACTCGCCAATATCGATGAAAAGATCGGGGACTGGTGTACTATAAAACTCTCCAAGAATGCACCGGGAGATTATATCGCGCTCGTCTCCAACAGTGACTGCGACATATGCCATATAATCGCTGAATCTGGTTGTTTCGTTGAGTCGGCCAGGGCGCAGGAAAATGGTGCCGTGCTATGGATTATCCTCGGACCCGACGTCTATACGATAAACAGCCTCGTCGAAGCTCTTAAGAAAAGTGGTCGAATTGTGAATATTCACAGCACCAGAGTGCAAGACTCGCGTAGCGGGTTGACATATCATCAGGCACGAGCACTGCGAATTGCTTTCGAAGAAGGATATTATGATATCCCTCGGCGAACCACGCTGGAAGACATCTCTCCTCTGATCGGATGCTCTAAATCAACCCTCAATATAATTCTAAGACGGGCAGAGCGAAAAGTTCTAGCAGAGCATCTACTCCGCTGAATAAGGTAAATAAAAAAAAGATGCGCCGGCCCGGAAAGGGAGGCACGGCGGTAGATTATACGGCTCTCCGGGCCAACGCCACAGCGCCTACTTCCTCTTTGGAGGTAGATTCTGTACAGTTTCCACCATGGCCCGGATATTCTCACGATCGATCAGGGCGGAAAGCCCACAGCCAGCCGATATGATGTTGAATCCCGCATCGACCGAGCGCAATGTCATCTTTCTGACATCCTCAGGAGTGCCTTGCAGGAGTGGGTGGACCACGCCTACGTTCCCGATCAGGGATGCCCGTCCGTCCACTTTCTTCACCGACTTATAGGGATCGCTCTTCTCCTCGATACTTAGTCCATCGGCGCCGCTGGAGATCATCTGGTCCAGCATCTCCGTCATGTTGCCGCAGATGTGAAGAACTTTCTTGGTGTTCTCCATCCCACCTAGCGCATGTCGGAGGTAAGGCGCAGCGTACTCATCGAACATCTCCGCCGAAAGCATGTCCCAAGAAGCGGACGGTTCACTCATCTGGATGAGATCGACTCCCAGTTTATCCACGATCTTGAGCCACTCTCGCACATAATCGGCAGCGTATTTGACGAATTTGTGCACCACCTCCGGCTCGGTCATGACCCCTAGCAGAAGGTTCTCCGTACCTATGAGATGACCCGCAATGGTGAAGGGGCCGGTCACTCCAACTATTGTTGGAATATCTCCTGCATTTTCCTTCATCCCCTTCGCAGCCTCCAAGATTACCTTGTTCCTTGGTATCTCCACAATTTCAGCGGGCTTCGGAAGGATCAGGTCAGCATCCAGGTCGTTTATGTACGGATTGGATTTTACCATTGGTGTGCTGGTCTTGGTTCCCAAATCGACCTTACATCCCAATGCTTCCGCCTCATAACTCAGGCAGTATGGTAGTCTGGCCGATTCAAGCCCCAGATATGGGTACGCAGCCAGGGCCAGCTTGGTCATCTTGGCAGCATCTGTGTGCACTTCTGGCCACGCCGCCCCAGCATAGTCCATGAGCTGGGTCGTACCCGTTGTGGTCATGCCAGCTACCGGTGGGCGGTCAACATCCTTACATGCTAATGCGCGGAGCAGACGCTCCCGCGGAGTCATCCCGTTATCATTTCTTTCTTCAGTTGCCATTTATATCACGTCCTCCTGTCGTTCTTTAACGTCCTCCTTTCGTCGTTAAATTATATGGTGGGGGGCGCAGTCACGCCCCCTCGGAAATGTTTCCACGGCTCACTCAGATGCCTGCAGCTTTTGCTTCTCCTTCGAGGGTGCAATGACAGGTTCGCGCTCCTTCTCTTTAGAGAGGAATGCTGCGATGGTTGCAATCACCATGCACACCAGCATGAAGAGCCAGATTGTTCTGTATCCTGCTAGATCGCGCGTTGTCAACATCATCCCAGTTACTTGCTGCAGGATGGCTCCACCAGCAAAGGGGAAGATGTTCAGTGCAGCTGTGGTGGTTCCAACGATGGCGATTGGAAACAGCTCTTTGATCTGAGCATAGCTCACCACGAAGAAGCCACCGAAGAAGCCAAAGACGAAATTAATCGCCATGTAGGCTGTCATGCTAGTGATCTCTCCAGCAGTTAGCCATATTACTGCCCAGGTCAAGGTGTACACCACAGTACCGGTGATGAGCACTTTCCGGCGCGACTTCAAGACCTTGTCAGAGAGGATACCTGCAATGGGGCATCCAATGATCATACCTATACCAATGAAGGTTAGGACCAGACCATAATCTGACTTGCTCCATCCTAGAACATCACTGAAGAAGGGCCCCGCCCATAGCCCCTGATATACCATGATGCTCCCATACATGAAGAAGAACCAGATGGCCAATGGCCAGAACTTCATTCCGGCTCCAAAGGTCATCTTGAGGGCCTTAACCATTGGGATCTTCTCTACTGTATCAGCCTCGGTGATGGGCTCTCCCGTCTCCTCAGACTCGATTTCGTGTATTGTTGGAAGATCCATTTCAGCAGGATAATCACGAACGATAACCCATGCAACCACTGCTAGAACAAGGGTGATGACGCCTAGGGCAAGGAATACTTCCTGCCATCCCATCGCTTCAGACATCAGGGCAAGAGGGCCGGCGGCACTTAGAGCACCGATGTTACCCACTGCCAGTAAGATGCCGGATAGCGAGGCGAACTCGTTCTTGCGGTACCATGTAGCCAGGATCTTCATGATAGGGATGTATACCATGGCCACGCCAACACCGATGAGCACTCGGCCAGCGACGACCAACGCAAAGGTCGAGGCGATTCCTGTAAGAATCGCACCAGCCGCCGTCACCAGTGTGAATATGCTGACTGTCTTACGAGGCCCCCAGCTATCCGTCAGCAATCCTGAGGGCAGTTGCATGATCGTGTATGCATAGAAGTATGCCGAACTCAACAAGGCGATGGACTCCACGCCAACTCCAAATGTATCCTCCAAATCCCCTGCGACGACCGAAGTCGACACTCTATGGAAATACACAAAAAAGTAGGCGAAAGCCAATATTCCGAATATTGCCCATCGATATCGGAATACTTTCTTTACAGACTTCTTATCCAATGCCATATTTATCTCCTCCTTCAGCTCTTGGTGAGCTGAATTCGATTCATAATGGCATTCTCGCTACTAACACAAGACGGCGGAACTGTCTTTTTTAAAACTATATTAAATATATTGTGGCGGAACTATCCGCCGTCTCCTTTGACCACATCCTATCATACTTACATTGCTTACCATTGGAATCAAGAGTTGCATACTAGGACTTATGAACGCTCCCCCCTTCGGCCGCAACACTATGTGAGAGTGTCAAGTAAATCCATCATGGATCCCTTGGGGCATGCCGCGTCAATGTCCAAACGAATGGGAGAAGCGACCCTATGATTCGCCTAGAATTTCATTTCCTGAGCGATCTTCTTGCCAAAATCAGAAGCTCGTATCTCCTCTCCCTTGGCCAGAGGACCTTTGCTCGATTCGACGATAAATAATTCCGGTTCAGTTATCATCTTCACCCCAGCATCTTTGAGCATATTGGCCATCTTGCCAGCTGCCCCAGGCCCATTATAGCTGGCGTAGCGTGTGTCGAAGGTGGTAAAAAATTTACCATCGTTATTCACCCTCAGTGCGACGCTGAGTGCCCTCTTCGACGCCTTCGACGGTCCAAAGAAATGTACTGGAGAGCCAAAAATCCACACATCCGAATCCTTAAAATCTTGTTCATTTACGGCATCGGCCCGCTTAATCGTTGTTTCTACATTGCGTGAATCCAGTTCTGCCCCTATCTCCTGTCCAATCCGCTCAGTCATCCCGCTCCGGGTATGGTAGATTATCAGTGTCCGCATGATTTACCCCTTTCAACCATATCGCATTGCGTGCCTTATTCATTTGTCATCAATCTTAACCTCATGATCATCAAAGGAGATGTGTTGAATTGACTTGTGAAATTCAAGGCATAGGCGAGGTGGGCCACCCAATCACATCGCCCCATCCCGCCAGGTTGCCATTGACGTGAAGCGACCCGCAGAAGATAGCCTCCAACTTGTTTCAGAAAGCTGTCGATGAAAGGATTGAGATATTCACTGGAAGAGAATATTGTATGAAAGAAGGGTTCGGCCGAATTAAAAGGAAGGTATGCTCCACTCTAGTGCATACGATAGAGAGCACATCTGATTAGAGGGAATGCTTCTGCACCCCCCCTGGAAATAGGACAATTGTGAGATTAACGATTCGAGATACCTGCAGATTCACCACATTCTAGGATAGGTTCCTGCAGGCATGAATACTCGATCAGTGGAGACTGCCACGCCATTCTTGGCTGAGACCATCTCCTGGCCAGCCATCTTGGCCGCACCTATTCCAATAGCCTCTCCTTTCAGTGTAAAGAGGGCAACCGTATCCCCTTTCTGGATACTCTCATCGACCCGGACGACCCCCACTGCAGCCAGGTCTGCCCCATGGCATACTGCATCTACAGCGGTATCCTTAACGATAGCCTTGGGGAGCGGGTCAAACAATACTTCGAATGGCTGGATGATTTGGCGGATCCAATCCTCACTATCCTCTTCCTTCCATTCTACATAAGAATCTTTGATGTCCTGTAATGTGAATGAGGAATCCTCCCCCATGGTACCGGAACGAATCCTTCGCAGGTCCTCCATGCTTGCGCCCACAGCTAGTGCGTCACCGATGTCTACACATAGCGTCCTCATATACGTCCCGGCGTCACAGTCAACACGAAACAATACTTCCCGCCCTCTTATCTCTAAAATGTCTATGCGATGAATTGTGCGGATGCGTAACTGTCGTTTTACCGCCGAGCGTACCGGAGGAGTTTGATAGATTCGTCCGACGAATGTGGCCATGACGCGCCTTATATCTTCTTCAGCGCGGTCGCGGTGGAGTCGCATCAAACATACATATTCCTTGTCCGACTTGAGCACTAGGCTCAGTGCCCGTACTGCTCGGCCAGTGGCCACCGGTAACACTCCAGAAACTTTTGGGTCAAGCGTCCCGCCGTGGCCAATCTTCTCCACATGAAGTATGTCTCGAACCCATGCAGTGGCCTGATGAGAGGTTGGGCCCATGGGCTTGTCCATGTTGATAACGCCCGCCTCAAGTAATTCCTCAATGGTCCGCTCCGAGGGCGATTTGCCCGACTGGAGCATTAGCGGGTTCTTATCCCTAACAAGCATGTTGACCATACTTCACCTCCGCCGCCCTCACAATGGTATCGGCGATTTCTTCTGGAGCCATGCATGTAGTATCAACAACCAGATCATACACGCTCTTGTCAGCTATGTCAATATTGTAGTAAGAAAGATAACGTTTGGCCTCACAGGACTCTCGTTCGATGATCTCTTCGCGCCGCCGTTCCGCTGTTCCGCCCTCTCGTTCTACAACTCGTCTCGCCCTCTCTTCGATATCAGCATCGAGATACACACGGAATGCCTCAATGCCGTGACGAGTGAGCATATACGCAGTGAGGCGGCCCTCCATGATGATATCGGTACGATCTCGGCCGATCTGAACCATCTTATTATCCAACTCGATATCAACTTGAGGATCTACTTCACATAGCTTTCCAAAATCGGCCAGTGACAGATGGCGTTGCTGAGCCGTCTGCCGGAAAAGCGTGCCGGAAGAGACTATTTCCATACCCAGGCGCTGACTCAGCAGTCGGCAGACCGTCGTCTTCCCAGACCCTGGGGGGCCAGAGATGGTGATTCTCATGCGCCGTCTGCCTCAAGCGTGCGGAGTTTCTTCTTGAATTGGAATAGTCGAAGGGCCCGACTCAAGAGTTGGCTGAAAGGAATGCTGATCAAAGAATACAGCAATATCCAGTGAGGCAGTACTGTCGTTGCGGTAAGCGATACGTTACTGGCCCAAGGGACATTCACGATTGCCACTGCAGGATCCAAAGCGTACACGAACACCGAAAGCCAAGCAAAGATCGGAATGATGATCAACATGGTCACGGGCATCAACTTCATCTGTGAAGTTGACATGTCCATGCTCTTCTTGAGTATCTGATTCTGCTGCTCGGTCAGTTTCTTGATCTTGTAGAGATTATTCTCTAAATTGGCCTGCCGAAACTCTTTGTTGAATGCACTGACTATCTTCTGGCTCTTCGCCTGAGCGACATAATCGGTAAAGAAATGTCGCAGAATGGTAGTCAAGCCAGTCATAATGATGCCTGCCAGCACCAATGTCAACACTGGAGCAGTGCCATCAAGACCAATGATCGGTTCTAGAGCTATCCTACCAGTCCGCCTAGACCCTTACGAAGGTCCTGGTCGAACAACACGAACATGGCAAATAGAAAGATGAATATTGTTAGGAAGGTGCTGGTCTGTTTCCTCACAGATGGAGGATTCTGAACAGACATGGTATCATCAGCCACTCTTAATCACCTCCGAAGAAGCCCCTCAGCATCGGATGCATCTCCATCATCTGCTCCCGCCCCAGGGCTTCATAGAATTGAATCAGGATGCCTACCGCTAGCAGCACACCGGTACCAGATGCATTGCCGACGGTACCAATGAGGTCCGCCCCTGCAGCAAGAGCGCCAACCAGTGCTCCCGAGATCACGGTGACCACGGGGATATATCGCTCCAGAACCCTCTTCAGGACCCGCGGATCGCGCCTGAAGCCAGGTATCTGCAGACCAGAACTCTCGATCTGCCGCGCCACTGCTTCGGGGCCCATATTGGTGGTCATGATCCAGAACTTAGCAAAGACTATTGAGCCCAAGACCATGACTGTGAAGTATAGAGCTACCCTGATCAGTATCTGCAAGGAGCTATGGCCATACACCTGTGCAGCATAAGCTTCAGGATTAAGCATGGGGAGTAACCATTCAGCAAGACCATTTGGAGTGGAGAGATACCACGCCAAGCCACCTGCTGGATTGGTCTCCCCAGGCATGTAATACCCAAGTGCACTGTTGTGCCCCAATAATGGGATCTGTGACAGTACGCTGTCAGGATTCCATAATAGTAGTGTAAACATGCTCACATTGGCCAACAGGGCGGCCATGAGGATTACAGGTATATTGGATGCGTAAAGCAACTTGATGGGGTATCGGCCCCGCGCACCCCTTGCCGCACCATGGGCGAGTGGTAACTCGATTCTGGTCGATTCAATGTAGGCAACGAACATGAAGATGACGATCGTGCCAATTAGTGCTATCATGGGATTGGGCGGCGAGAGCAATATCTGCTCATAACCTCCCTGAGCCATGGAGCTCGCGGACATATTTGTGAGATAATATATCGTCTTTGGGATTGTTCCCGATGGAGGATTGCTTAGGCTGACCGGCTGATCCGGCATTGCTGGCACCCAGTTGGCCGTACCAGTAAAGATCGCCTGAGCTACGCCAGCGGCGATAAACAACGATATGCCGCTGCCCACTCCCCATTTTGACACTACCTCATCCATTAAGAAAACCAGGTATGAGCCGACGAATAGCTGGATAATGATGATCAACTGAGCTAGTCCTTGCCCATCGATCAACCCACCCACACCAACGACGCTGTTGAGGCCGTTTATGAGAGTGGTGGACGGCACCAGATAGCCAAAGACCTGGGGCACTGACTCAACAAGGATCATTATGAGTACCAGTAGCTTCTGAGTACCCTGGTAAACTGCCTTATCTTCCTCGTTGGTCAGGTCCAGGCGGATGATTTTGGCCCCGACGAACAGTTGCATGATGATAGACGCCGTAACTATTGGGCCGATACCCAGATGCATCAGTGAACCTTGTGCGCCTGCCAGTATAGCACGATACTGAGCGAAGAGGTCCAGACTAGCACTCTGGTCCAGCCCATATATGAAGACGTTTGTCATGACGAAGTAGAAGACCAGCATCAGGATTACCCAAAGGATCTTGGTCCGGAAGTGTACGTGACCTTCCGGACGTTTGACTGTGGGCAATCGTTCTGTGATCGGCCTTAACCTATACAATCGGCTCTTCTGTTCGTAGGCCATGTGTTCATCCCTGAACGTCTATTACTCGGGTTGTACTATCGATCCCCCGGCGGCTTCCAGCTTCTCCTTGGCCCTCTCCGAGAACTCAGCGACGATTACCTCGTATGAGTTTTCGGTCTTGCCGAAACCGAGAAGCTTGTCGACGCCCAGATTTATAAGGTTTACTCGTACCTTATCATCCTGTTTTGTGGCGAACCCCAATCTAAGGAGCTCATCTAGCTTCTCGTCAAGGTCACCAACATTCAGTGTTGTTTTGGAAGAGACCACCTTCTGGGGACGCTTAAAGCCATGACGGCCGAAGTGCAGGGGATCATACTTGATCACCGACATTTTCTTGTGTTTGGTGAGGCCGGCGTTACCGCGCCCACCCATCTTGCCTGCTCCCCGGCCAGACTTCTTGCCCCGTCCATGGGACGTGCTTCCTCTAAATTTACTAGTCCTGCTAGGCATTTCAATACCTCACAGCATCCTCTCAATGAGAGCGTTTATCTCCTCGCCGCGGTATCCTAGGGACCCACCAGTCTTGCGGTCTTTCTTGACGGCCTCATAGCCCTGCTTGGGAGGGTGGAGCCTGAATACGGGCTTCACATCCTTCAGATCAGTATACTTGGCCTCGCCCTTAACAACACTCTGGGCAAATGATTCCACGCTCGGATAGGTGGTATTCTCAGAGACATAGGCATCATCGATGACCTTGTCCCCCTTGAGTCTGCCACGAGTCTTTATCATAGTGGCTAGCATCTCATCTGATACCTCGCCCCAGGTGACGTAATCCTTAACCTTCTGCAGCATCCCATTGTATTTTTCATTCTTGGGGATGATCACGCAGTGGTTCACCCGGTTAAGACGGAGCATGGACATAGTGTCCGCAATATCCTTATTGACGTTGCAGTGTCCGCGCACTCTGATGACAACAAATGCCATATCTATCACGCTTCCCTGCCCGGAGCGCCCTCAGCGGGCATCTCGGCTCCGACGACGTGAACCTGAGTAGGTCCGCTAACGATCTTGAGGCGCTTCATCTGCTCATCGCTCATCCTGAGCTCAGCGGTACGCTTGAGTGCATCAAAGGTAGCAAGGGCATAGTTAACCGTGGTCTTAGTGTGACCGCGGACGAAACCCCAACTGTCTTTCACACCAGCCAGACTGAGGATACTCTTGGTCACGTCACCAACTGCGAGGCCAATGCCTCGTGGTGCTGATCTCAGAGTGACCTCGACTGAACCAGTCTTGCCGACGACAGTAATGGGCAAGGAGTGGGCAGTACCGCAGCCACACTCCCAGGAACCACAACCCCTCTTGATCTCGATCATGTTGAGCTTGGCGTTATCGATGGCCTTCCGGATGGTTGGCCCTACCTCTCTTCCCTTGGCCCTGCCAACGCCGATGAAACCATCACCATTGCCTATGGCGCAGGTGGCGGCGAATCTGACCCTCCTCCCGGAGTCGGTCATGCGCTGGACCATGTTGAGATCTATGACCTCATCCTTAAGCTCAGGAAGGAGGATATCGACGATCTCGGGCTCTCTCAAGGGGAGCTTGGTGGCAAGTGCCTGGCTCATGGTAGTTATCTCACCATTTAGGACCATCTTGCCCAACTTGGTCTTTGGAATCCAGTCAGTCATCCTAATCAGCCTCCATACGGCTCTTGACTTCCTCGATCATCTTCTCTATTCCTTCGTTGATGTGCTTGCCTTTGAGTCTATCTTCCGCCGGGATCACACTCTCGTCGTGCGGAATATCTACACCTGAGTCGAGCAGGCCCTTGAGAGCAGCGAACACGTTCGAGCCCTTGACTGGAACCTTGAGGCCAATATCAAGCACTGCTTCCTCCACTCCGTTAGCCATAGCCCTCTTGCCGGCAAGATAGCCAGTAAGGTATGTGGCTGGAATGTTCCCGGCAGCTCCGGTCCAGCCCATGTCGGCGAGCTCAAGAGAGCTGGCCTGAGCGAGGACCTTGTCACCGGTAGGATCGAAGGCGATAAACTGAACACTAGCATTGCGCAGAGACAAACGCACCACGGCTCGCGGGATGCGAGCGCGAAGCAACCGCTGCCTCTGACGGTAGTCGGTCCTGCCCTCACGCCGGCGGCGGAAGGGGACTCTGTATCTTGGACCCTCGGCCATATTACTGTTCCTCCTGGAGGTGTCCTTCGGCCTTTAGGTGAGACAGTACATGAGCGCGGCTCTTGAACATGCCTCCCTTGGCCTTCATATAGAACTCCCTATAGACATTGCGGGGAATCTTGCCCTCATCCCTCAGTTCCCTGAGGGTAGCGCGTATAGGACGAATCGTTTGAATCCAAGCACTCTTACGAGGAGTTCTCGCACCTGCCCGCCCCTTACGGGAACCGGGACCACGCTGGCGACCCTTCCTACGCTGGGCTTGATTATGCCTGGTTCGACCCTTAGAGATACCTGTTTTAGGCACCGCCTTGATAGAACCAGATGCAATAGCGGTCCGAATGTCCGCCCTAGTAATGGCGTCAGCAACATCTTCGCTCCGATTGGGGTCTATCCATACGCGGTTCTCCCCACATCCTAGGAGCTCAGCGGCCATGCGCCTTTGATTTTTGAGATCCATCTTCATCCCATCCTGTTTAGTACGCGAACGCCCAGCTCGTCAGCCCTATTCTCGATGGCCTGCCTCTTCCTGAAGCCTACGCCCGAGCCAACCCTAACCGCCTGGGTCTTGGGATCGACATTTTCGAGCTGATCCGCGTTATGTACCATGATCTCCTGGAATCCGGAGGGATGCAGGCCACGGACCTTCTTAGGTCCACGATAACCGACGCTTACGATGTTTGGCCGGTATTTAATATGCTTCCTCACCTTGGAATGCGTGCCACGGGGCCTTCTCCACTTCTCACCAAGGCGAGAGTAGCGGAACCATTCCTGGCGTTTGAAGGCGATGCGGTCTCTCGACATGTCATTACGCAACGCCAGTAGCCTCTTGGCCTCATCGTCCATCTCGGGCTTTTTCTTAACCCGATAAGCGCCCTTCTCTACAATCTCGACCTCGGAAGCCTCGACTATCTCTACATCCACCGCACCCTTATTACCTGAAGTGGTCTCGGCAGCAGGAGCGTCGATCGGTTCGTTGGTCTCCATCTTCTTTTCCTTGCTCACGGGCTCACCCTCTTGCCCTTCTTGACGATATAGATGCCATCCTGGAATACCCTGGGATCATAGCCCCATATCTTGGTGGCCCGCTCTATATTGGCAGCAGTCTGAGAGACCGCTTCAATATCCGGACCTGACAGGATGACATTGTCGCCCTTAATCTGAACTTTAGTTTCCCCGAGGATGTTTGCCTTGCGGGGGGCCCGCTCGCCGACGAAGTTCTCGATGATGAACTTGTCCCCCTTCACGGAAGCCTTCATGGGGAAGTGAGAGTAGAGAATCTTCATCTCATACTCAAACCCTTCCGTCACACCCCAGATCATGTTGGCTATGTGGGATTTGAAAGTCCCCACCACGGCCTTTTCCCGGACGCGGGGGAACTCACATCTCACCACTACCTCATCGCCGTCTGCGCTGATCTTCACCTTGGGGTGGGACATGTCTCTCTGTAAGGAGGCCTTTGGCCCCTTGACAGAGACATTAATTCCGTTAATTGAAACGGTGACATCCTGAGGGATGGATATTCTTTCTTCAATCAATCCGCTAACTGTCATCTGCATCCCTCAATATACGTATGCCAGAAGCTTTCCCCCAACCCCCAACTCCTTGGCCTTGGCATGACTTACTACCCCTGCTGTAGTGGTAAGTATGAGCACACCAAAGTCCTGAGCCGGTAGGTAACGGGACTCGAATCTATCGAGATCGTTCCTCTGGACCGAATATCTTGGCTTGATTACGCCACAGTCATTAATCCTTCCCTGCATTCGAACTTTAAATAATCCGGCCCTGCCGTCCTCAATGAACTCGAACTGGTTGATGTAACCGTATTCCTGCATGACCTTAAGCACCCGCCCAATCAACTTGGAGGAGGGGCGTATCATACATTCACTCTTACCAACTGAGGCCGCGTTCTTGATGGTCGACATGGCATCATTAAGTGGGTCACTCTGCATGTCTTCACCTCACGAGTACTTCTTGAAACCGATTTCCGGTGCCACTTCACGGAAGCATTGCCGGCATAGATGCATACCGTACCTGCGCACTATGCCACGCTTCCTGCCGCAACGCAGGCAGCCCTCCTTCCTACCATATTTCTTATCCGTCTTCACTCGACCACCTCGACGTTGAAACGTTCGCGTACGAAAGCCATGGCCTCTTCACGAGTCATACGGTGCTGCTGAGGGACCTTCCTAGGCATAATGCGCCTATTGGATACCCTGTAACCTGGGCGACGAATCACCACGTTGATATCCATACCAAAGATGCCTATCTCAGGGTCATACTTCATGCCCTCAAAATCGGTATAATCGGAAATACCAAAGGAGAGGTTACCTTCCGGGTCGAAGCTATACTCAGCCACGCGATTCTCACGGATAGATAAAGCCTTCCGCAGGAAGTTCTCGGCAACCTCGCCTCTTAGAGTTACCTTACACCCAATTGGCATTCCATTACGGACTCCCAAATCACGGTTGGTGATCTTGGCAGTAGTGACTAAGGGCTCCTGCTGAGTGAGCATAGTGAGGACCTTCTGAGCCTTATTTAGGCGGTCACCCGCCTCGCCGACGCCAATGTTGACGACGACCTTGTCCACGAAGGGAACTCTCATCGTATCGCTCATATCGCTGCCTCCTCAGGTAGCTCAATCTCTGACGCCGTGGTACCGATGATGAATACCTTACTCTTGGTTGTGGAAGATCCATCTGTGAAGTTGACTAAATTCTCAGAGGATAGGTGCGTCGGAATTATCTCCTCGACCACTGCAACCTTCCCAGCGTGTGAACCGGAAGTGATCAGCGCCATATTACCTTGGGCCAGCTTATAGACATCCAAGATCTTCTGAGATGGCATCTCAATCTTGAGGACATCTCCTGTCTTGTAATTATCTTCTTCCACCAGCACATTCCTGCCATCGTGAAGATTTAGCTGAGTCTTGCCACCTCGTATCGTAGTTTTATTCTCAATGCGGCATAGCTTCCAAGAAGCCATTTCTTCAGCGACTTTGACCAGACGCAGCTTCCCCCGGCGATCGACAAGCATGCGATAATGGGCATCCATTTTGGGGAAGGATACGACATCCATAAGCCCCACACCCTGCTTGATATTGGTGACCTTCTTGCCATCCACCAGCATATCCTTGTTGGATATAATGGTCCTAACTTCATTGGCAGTATCGCATAGCCCAAGCATATCCCGGGCCACTACATTGACTGGTACGCTCCCGCTTATAGAGTGGGCGCCCGGAGAGGGCTTGGTGACCCAGTAATGCGCCTTGCGCTTGACTGGCCAGCTCTTCGGAACGATCAGTCTTCTCAATTCTTTGCTCATTGTGAAACCTCCTTGGCCTGGGTGAGCTTGTCCTTCCGACGGGGGTCGGTCAGGTTTAGCTTGGTGACTAGGACATTGGACGAATGGATCGGCCTAGCGGTCTGAGTCCCATCGGCCTTGGCGATAGTGACGCCTTCGATGATGATGTGACCAGTCTTGGTTTCCACTTCTTGCACTTTTCCTTCCTGTCCCAGGACATCCTCGTCACCGCGCATGACCCGGACTGTGTCGCCCTTGATCACGCGGACCGCGCGCATCTTGTACTCCTTGCGCAATGGTTCGTCGAGGTGGGAGGAAATCATGGCACTACGGACATGGTTTGGCGCGTTATACAGCGCCTTCCTCTGTTTCCTTGCTTTCTTACTCATTATCATTCTATTCACCTCAGACGATGGTTGACGCAGTGGCAGCAATGCGGGGCCATCTTTCGGCGGCCTCGCGGGCCACGGCGCCCTTAATATCAGTTCCCTTGGTCTCTCCTTCTTCAGTAGTAATGACCGCGGCGTTATCCTCAAACATCACCATCATGCCGTCGGCACGCCTGAACGGGCGGCGCTGACGGACCACGACAGCGTATACGATCTGCCTCCTCATCTCTGGAGAGCCCCTATTTACTGAGGCTATCACTATATCACCGATACCCGCAGAGGGCACGCGGCGAGAAGTCCCGTGATAACCTGGGACTGTGATGACCTTGATCGTCTTGGCACCTGTGTTATCGACGACGTTGAGTACTGTGCCGTTGCACACGCCACGCGTCTGTTTGCCCGCGACTCCCTTCACATGATCACCTCTTCTCGACAATCACAAAGGAGACAGTCTTGCTCAGCGGACGGCATTCCATGATTCTGACATGGTCGCCAGGCTTAACCTCCAGACAGGAAGGGGTATGCGCCGAGTACTTGCTAGTCCTCTTCTCGTATCTCTCGAACTTCTGCTGATATTTTAGATAGTTCCGTTCGATCACCGCGGTTTTGTTCATCTTAGTCGAGACAACAACTCCCTCGATGATCTGACCCCGGACTGACAAGGCACCATGGAAGGGGCAATTCTTGTCAGTGCAGGTGTTGTCAGGAACCTTGACATCGATTCCGATATCCTTGACTTCATTAGCCATTGGGATCACCTTATCTTCTTGATTCGATCCTCAGGTCGGTATTGGATCTCCGATCCTTGAAGGAGAACCTTTTCGCCCTGGTATGTGAAATGGAACTCATGATGATCTTTGGGAACCATCACTTCGCGGCCAAGCCGCCTGATTGTGAATGTGTTCTTGGTCTCGTCCACTACAACGCCAGTGAAACTAGCCTCGTGGGGCGATATGACCTCGACATCCTGACCGATGAGTTCCGACCTCATGACATCCCTCTTACTAACCTTCTTCATCTAACGTCCGTCTTGAAGCCCATCTGCTCGAGGACTTCCCTGACCCTTTTCTTATGGTCGCCCTGTAGCTCAATGCGGCCCTTCTTAGCAGTGCCGCCGGCGGCGCATTTACTCTTTAGCTTCTTGGCCAAATCATCCATGTCGATGTCGTTCTCGTCGATTCCTTCAACGACAGTAACAATCTTGCCATAGCGCCGGCTATCTGTGCTTATTCGGACGCTTTGTTGCTCACGTGCGATCTCCTCGCACATGCACAGCTCCTTGGGCAGTCCACATACCGGACAAATCTCTGCCATTAGCTATTCTCCTCCTCCTTCTGGATTGTCTTAATCCGAGCGATGTTGGTCCTGAGGGCCCTGATCTTCCCGGGGTTGCTGGGCGCGCCGCCCATGGCGGCCGTGCCCCTCTCATGCATGAGCTCATCACGGAGTTCTAGGAGCTTTTTGCTCCGTTCTTCCGCGGACATTTTCCGTATATCATTGGTCCGGAGGAGGGCCATTACTGCTCACCCTCCGGATCATCGGCAGGAGCCTCATCAACAGGCTCCTCAGGAGTCTCTGGCTCTTCTGGATCCTCTGTAGCCTCAGTAGCCTCAGGGGTCTCTGGCTCTTCTGGATCCTCTGTAGCCTCAGTAGTATCCGGCTCTTCCGATTCCTCAGCCTTGTCCTTTGTCTCTACGGCCACGATGGGCTCCTCTTTCTTATTGATCAAAGGGGCGAGTTCAGGGAACTGCTCTGCTGCTTCTGCGGGTAAGGTAACATCAACCTCATCGGGCAACGTAGCCTCCGGATGCATGATTTCAACGGTAACACCAACGACACCTGGTTTGAGCTTGGCGACGGCATAGCCTCTGTCTATGTTGCGGATCTTGGGCTCCCCGCAGAATTTGATGTAGCCGTCCTTGAATTTCTCAGTGCGATGTCTCTGACCAGTTAGTTTTCCAGCAACGACGATGTGACAACCTCGTGCACCAGACTCCATAACTCGGCGGATGGTTGAGTGCCCGGCTCGGCGGAAGTGCCAACCCCTCTCTAGGGCGAAGGCTAACTTCTCAGCCATAATCTGGGCATTGAGATTAGCGTTCTCGACTTCCTGTACCTCTACCTGAGGATTGTCAAAGTCGAAGATATCTTCGATCGAACGAGTCAGGCTCTTGATAGCCGAGCCACGACGTCCGATGACGATACCAGGGCGCTCGGTTACCAAGGTAATCCGAGTCCCCATGGGCGTCCTCTGTACATCCATTCCACCAAAGCCAGCCCTGCTGACCTCTTTCATAAGGTACTCCTTGAGGAGGACCCGGCGGATGTTCTCTGTTATGAACTTTCTCTCGTTCGCCATTATTGCTTCGCCTCCTCCAGAATGACCTCGATGTTAACGGTCTGCTGGTTCCACTTGGTACTTCGGCCATAGGCACGAGGCATATATCCAGGAATTGTCCGGCCGAGGTTGGCGGTAATGACACTGATCTTCATGTTCTCAGTGTCAAGACCCTTGTACTCGGCATTGTGCTTGGCACTCTCGACCGTCTTGAGGATGGCCTAGGCAGACTTCTGAGGGTAGCGGCCAGGGCCGACTCCCTTCTTGTGAGAAACGTAGCCCTTGAAGCGGGCGAACGGCACAGGCCGTTTCAGCTCCACTACTTCCTCAAGCATGCGAATGGCCACGTCGACATTCTTGCCGCGCAACATTCTGCAGATCTCACGAGAATGTTTGGGGGAGATTGGCATCTCCTTTCCGATGGCTCGTGCGGTGGTGTCAGGATCAGTTTGTTGAGTATATCCAACCATATATTCCACCTCACTTCAGCGGCAGGAACTTGGAGCCCCTGGTAGCGCCTACACCCGGTCCGGAGTGCTTCACTTCATTGCGAGTTACGGAGAACTCGCCGGTGAAATGTCCAATCATCTCGGGCTTGATCTCGAACTCAAAGAACTCCTTACCATTATACACCGCAACCTTCTTCCCCACGAATTGAGGAATGATGGGGACATCACGACGGTGGGTCCTGACGACCTCGCGGTCGGAGTTCTTCAGAGTTTCGAAGGCAGTCCGTTGCTCATCATTCATTCCACGGGCAAGGGTCCTCCTAACCCTGGATGGAAGCAGAAGCACCATCTCATCGAAGGGTAGCTCGAGTAACTCCTCCATGGTATAGCCACGGAAGGTAAACTCCCTCTTCCTCTTCGCGGTGATGCCGCCCTTCTTCTTTCGCTGCTTCCTGCGCGCGGCCTTTTGGCCACCTATCTTTGCCTTTGCCATCTAAATCACTTCCTCCGATTGGGGGAGAGACGGCCGACCTTACGGCCAGGAGGTGCATTCCTACTTACAGTGCTAGGCTTACCCACTTGTGGGTGGCCACCTCCACCATGGGGGTGATCGACCGCGTTCATGGCCTGACCTTTGACCCTAAGATGTGCCTTACTCTTGCTACGGTAAGCATGGAACTTGGCGCCCGCCTTACCGAATGGCTTGTCTGTCATGCCGCCACCGGCGACCACGCCAATAGAGGCGAGGCACCGGGGATCGAAGCTCTTGAAAGACCCGCTGGGCATGAGCACAACGACCTTGTCGCCTCTGCTCACAACCGTCGCGGATGTGCCAGCGGTGCGGACGAACTTACCGCCATCACCTGGCTGGCCCTCGATGTTATAGATAAATGAACCTTCGGGGACCTTGCTGAGGGGGACCACGTTACCAGGACTGATTTCTCCAGCAACGCCATAGGTAATGTTCTTGCCTACCATCATGCCCTCTGCGGCGATCATGAGAACCTTCTCGCCATCGAAGTCGACCTTCGCCAGGGGGCTGCCCCGCCCGGGAGCATGTATTAGGTCCTCGACCCTACCAGTAGTAGCATCGACGCGGGGATACTGAATATTTCCAATTTGCCGATGGCCTGGATTACGATATAGTGTTGATCCCCGGCCACGTCTCTGTTGTCTGAGTTGTTTTCCCATAATATCCCCTCAGAACACTCCTATTCTCATTCCGATATCCTCTGCCGAGTAACCCTCGGCGAGCTGAATCGTTGCACGCTTGCCTTCTTTGGTGACCTTGGTCCATACTTTCTGAACCTTCACATCAAAGTGTTCCTCGAAGGCTTCCTTAATCTGCTTCTTGTTGGCACTCCTCAGGACTACGAACTCAATCCTATTACCATCCTTGTAATCCTGAGTGGGGGTGCCAGTCATATGATTCATTGTCTTTTCTGTGACATGAGGGTGCAAAAGGATGCTGTGATCTTTGGCCATCCCTACCACTCTCCTAATTTCTTAAGGGCAGACTCGGAGAATATGGTGAGTCTACCGGGCAGACCGCCTGGGGCAAGGACGCCAGTGTTGAGCCCTTCGAGAGATACAATCTCGACACCGGGCAAGTTGTTGGCACCCTTGAACAGGGGGACCTCCTTGGCAGAGACCACCAATAGGACAGAGCGCTTACCCTTGTACTTGCGAGAGCGCATCTTACCTCTTCCGGCCCTAATCTTTTGGCCATTCTTAGCCCTTTCCAGATCGGCAGAGACGCCGATGTTATCCAGAGCCTCATAAACTGCCACAGTAGTAGCTAGATCTTCGAACTCATCCTCAACCACTATAGGTGTGGCAAGGCCCTCATCGAAGAGGTGCCCGCGATCTCGGACAAGTTCTACATCAGCCAGGGCAGCCAAAGCAGAGGTCCTAGCCTTTGCCCTTTCCTTCCGGTTGATCTTCTTGGATAGATCCTTTTCCGGCCTGGGTGGGAAAGCACGACGCCCGCCCACGTTGTTGGGAGACTCGGCACCCTTACTCCCCTGAGAGAGTCTCTGGACACGTGCTACGCCTCGACCCTTTCCCCAAGTGGAGACAGAATGTCTCATACCCGCTCCAGGACTGGGACCATAGGGCTGGCGCTTATTGGCCTGCTCGGCCACGGTGGCGCGGCGGATGAGGTCGGGACGATACTCCGATTCAAAGACGGAGGGCAGCTCGACGTTCCTGACCACGTCACCCTTTATGGAATATACATTGACATTATTCTTAGCCATGGTCTTCAAGCCCCCTGCTTAGATTGAGTGGATACATAGACCAGATTCGGCGCCTCCTTCAGGACGGTTCCAGATGGCCTTACAGGATCCCTAAGACGAATTAGTCTCTTGGTAGGTCCAGGTACGGAGCCATGAATCAGTATGTAGCCGTTCCTGACGTTGCCGTAGTTGAGGAATCCTCCCTTTGGAGTGACTTCCTCTCCCTCTTCTCCGATCTTCAGAACACGCTTGTTAAATTCAGTCCTCTGATGATATCCCATCTGACCAGACTGGGGCACGGTCGGACGGACATACCCTGGCCTCTTTGGACCGAGGTTACCGATCATACGACGGTGCTTGGAGTTCTTATGAGTTAGGAGCTTTACTCCCCATCTCTTTACTGCACCCTGAAAACCCTTACCCTTGGTGATGGCAGACACATCGACAATAGATCCATCTTTGGCAAACTGATCGATGTTGATCTCCTTTCCTAACAGGGACTTTGCATACTCAAGTCTCTGCTCTATGGTGCCACCTCCAACTCTTGTTTCCATGAGTTCAGGGACCTTCTTGGGGACTCCAGTGACTA
>JAAYQQ010000142.1 GCA_012519255.1 Methanobacteriota archaeon
CCCCAATCTGCCAACATCAACTTTCCCTTCACGGCACTGGATATCGTCATGATGGGCCGGAGCCCCGAACTGGAGCGCTTCGAGCGGGAGACGGAGAGCGATTTAGACATTGTCAGGGAGGCCATGGAGATGACCAATACAGCTTTCCTGGCCGAACGCCCCATGGACCAGCTGTCCGGGGGAGAGCGTCAGAGAGTCATAATCGCCCGTGCCCTTGCCCAGCGGCCCAAGGTGCTTCTACTCGATGAGCCCACTCTGCACCTTGATGTAAATCACCAGATGGAGATCCTTGACCTCATCTCACGCCTGGCCAGGGAGGAACGGATGCTGGTGATCATCGTCACTCATGATCTCAGTCTCGCCGCGCGCTACTGCGATGATCTTATTCTCATGCGTCAAGGGCGCATAGTGTCAGCTGGCGATGTGGTGCAGGTGCTCACTCGGGAGAATATGATAAAGGTATTCTCAATCGATGCTACTATTTACTTCGATGAGCGCATTGGAGCGCATAATGTTGCCCTAATTAGGGCTGTAAGGGGTGATAAGAGATGACTTCCAAGGTCGAGGTGGACGCGAGGATATGCGCTCATAAAACCATCATCGAGGTTACGGACAAGGGAGGTGGGACCATGGCCGTACACATTCGGTCGGAATGCAAGGATATCCGTCACTTTGCCAGATTACTTCCAGAGGTCTCTCCCGAGGATTATACCAGATGGAGTGGATCAAGGGTATGGGAGGTGGCCGAGAAGGCTGGTCTCACCACTACCTGTCTGATACCCGTTGCACTCATTAACGCCTGCTGGATGGAAGCAGGCATGATCTCCAAACGCCTGGCCCTCAAAGAGGGCGCAATCTGCGTCCGTTTCCTTGAGTAGGGACGTTTATTAGCTCCGTGCGACCCTGAGTTTATAGGGTGAGGAATTGAGCGGCAGCACCGCGTTCCTCTATCATGATGACTTCCTGAAGTATCAGTTCGGGCCGAACCATCCTTTCCAGCCTATTAGGGAAAGGATGACTTTGGAGACTTTGCGCTCTATGGATATATTCCGTGGAGACAGCAATCGTACAATAGTTCCCGAGATCGTGGACATGAACGATCTCCGGGCAGTTCATCTAGACCATTATATTGGCCTCGTGAAGACGCTTTCCCAACGCGGCGGCCTCCTCGATAGTGGAGACACGCCTGCCCTCCCCGGCCTGTATGAAGGCGCTCTCAGGGCCGTTGGGGCTACAGTGCAAGGTGCTCGAGACATAATCGATGGGGAGTATGAGCATGCTTTCAATCCTGCCGGGGGACTACATCATGCCCATCCAGGGCGGGCCTCTGGTTTTTGCGTATTCCATGACATCGCAGTGGCGGTGCGTATGCTCCAACGTGAGTATAATGTCGGGCGCGTTGCCATCATAGATACCGATGGCCACCATGGCGATGGCACCCAGGATATATTCTATGCCGAGGATGTGTTGACAATATCATTACATCGTTATGGCAGAGGTTTCTTCCCAGGCACTGGTGAGGCAGACGAGATCGGCGAACGTGAGGGCAGGGGGTTCAATATCAATGTTCCACTGCCTCAGGGCACCGATGACGACCTATTCCTGCGCGCCTATCGTTCCATAGTCCTTCCCGCGCTGCGTGCGTATCATCCAGAGATGATCCTGCATCAGTTTGGTGTCGATGGTCATTACCTAGATCCCCTGGTTGGGCTTGGGTATACTACGCAGGGATACGGCCTGGTGGCAAGCCTGACTCACGACCTTGCTCATGAACTATGTGATGGAAGATATCTTGTGGTGGGTGGAGGTGGCTATGACCTCGACGCGACCAGGAGGGCATGGAGTATCATGTATTGCATTATCTCAGGGAGCCATCGTTGGGACGACGACCTGCTCGAGGAACTCCATGATGGCTTCACTCCCTATTCCAATCAACACGTAACTGGCGAGGTTCTTGAAGTGATAGAAGATGTGGAAGATAGATCATTACCTCTTTTGGAGGGGGTAATAAGATATGTCTAAAATTTATGAAAATAAGGGGTGAGTGGCGCCCTGGTCGGGATTTGAACCCGAGTCGAAGCCTCGACAGGGCCTCATGATAGGCCGCTACACTACCAGGGCTTGCCTTCCACCCAAATATGTAACTCATATATATGTATTTCCAAAAGATGTCGCTTGCTGGCATCATTGGAGGGAAATTGTCAGTCGCATCATGGCAAGATGGCCGACCCTGCTGCCATATGAGCGACGGTGTTGCTTCCTACCTTGCTACAGTCCAGCAATGTCTGCTACAACAGAATGAGGTAATTACGCTATCTTTATGTGGGGAACTCGGAATATTGGTCTCGGAGCCTCAATATGGACGGAAAGCTCAGAGTGAGCGATTACATGGTCCGGGAAGTAGTCTCGATACCTCCAGACTACACCGTGGAACAGGCCATTCAGAAGATAATCTCGACTGAGTTCCATGGTCTTCCCGTGGCCGAGGATGGTCGCATAATAGGTTTCGTCACCGCCAAGGAGCTATTACGGGCTATCTCCAATCCAAGGGCCAAGGTCAAGGAAATAATCAAGACGGGAACCATCTCCGTATCTCCTGATATGGACATTGACGATGCTTCCCGAGTACTTTTCCGCTATGGCCTGCGTAACGTCCCCGTGGTGGATGAGAGCGGTATTGCGGTGGGCATGCTCAGCAACATAGACATCATCCGTTCGCATATCGAGAAGGCCACCCCTTCCAAGATAAACATGCTCAAGACCTTCCTGGAGAAGAAGCATAATATCACCATAACAGTTAGGCGGCGCATAGTCCCCATCGAGGCGCTCAAGCCCACTCAACACGAGGTCTTTGCCGACGAACTTAGAGGGCGGCAGTATGAGATCAAACGGGGATTGGTTGAGCCAATAATCGTCGTACAGAAGAACTCCCACTGCGTCCTGGTAGATGGGCATCATCGTGTCCTGGCTGCCCGCAATATGGGCGTGCGTCAGTTCCAGGCTTTTGTATTGGAGCCCGATCGGGAGATCGAGCTGGGCCTGGAGCGCACTGCCCAGGAGTTGGGGGTAGACTCATTGGATGATGTGAAGATAATTGAGGGGACACATCACCCTTTAGTCAAGGTTGCGACGCGGCTTCTCAAGGATGAAGAAAAATAGACTGGCACTGCGATGGAAAGTTTTCCTCGCACAAAATTAGCTCCCCTCTTCCCTGAGAGAAAACAACACTCTCGATCTTTTTGATATCTTGGCCCTCGATAATATCCAGGTGGCCACCGTTTGATGACTTGGTCGGAATTAAAAAAGAATAAAGGATGAGGCGTGTGGCCTCATGTTGGCTATTTACTCCCTTTGCGAACGGATATGCTCCAGGATCATCCTCTGTTCTGCCGCGGCCACGTGTTTTATTGTATTGATCACCGTGTCCGGGTTCAGGCTGATGGAGTCGATCCCCTCCCTGACCAGGAACTCGGCGAACTCCGGATACACTGACGGGGCCTGTCCGCAGATAGATACCGTCACGCCCTTCTTGTGAGCGGCCCGTATCAGGTGGGCAATGGCCCTCCTGATGGCCTCGTTCCGTTCATCGAAGTAGCCCATCTTGCCCAATACATCAGAGTCGCGGTCGGCGCCCATGGTTAGCTGAGTAAGGTCGTTCGAACCGATGGAGAAGCCGTCACAGCGTTCTGCAAACTCTTCCGCCATAAAGATGATGACTGGCACTTCGGCCATGAGGTAGAGTTTGAAATCGTTTCCGCGGTATAGTCCGACCTCATTCATCAACCGTTCTATCTTGTCCAGTTCGTCGATGGTACGGACGAACGGCAACATGACCCAGATGTTTTTGAGCCCCATCTCGTCCCTTGCTTTCTTGACTGCCCGAAGCTCACACATGAAGGCCTCGCGGTAAGATTCGGAGACGTAGCGAGAACAACCGCGCCA
>JAAYQQ010000143.1 GCA_012519255.1 Methanobacteriota archaeon
GATTAGTAGTGCGTCCCAAGATGGAGTGCCCTGTTTATGTCAAGGTCACTGCTCAGAATCTGGAGAGTTTCAAGGCCTCGATATATGGCACACTCTCGGCCGAGGATATGGAATGGGCGCATTTCCCCTGAGGATATCTGCCTACTCATCTACATTCGTCTGATCTCAAATGGTATCCATTTGGATGAGGTGATGCAGCCTCGCATATTGCGTATGCGTATGCGACGATTCAGCTCCTCATCGAACTTCAGTTCAACTACGCCGTCAGCGATAGCCATCAGATGATTCACTGTTCGATCATCATGGACTCCTTCATTGACCGTGAAGATGGCAGCTCCAAAATCGTTGCGGATGCGTGAGGAAGATATCTGGAAGAACTTCAGCACGACGTTGGCCTGATTATACAGGAATAGGGTAGACAACGAGTGTACCACAATCTTTACTGGCCGTTCGCTCTCACTAGCCAGGGCGGAGATGTTGAACATTATGCCTTCTAGATCCGAGCATTTTCGTGTCTCAATGCCCTGGCAGATGACTGGATCCTCGAATGACCCCAGCAGTGAAGAGTGGTAATCGATTATGCGTAGATTGTGCTCCTGCCCCTTCTTCGTCACTCCGAACGAACTCATCACCTCCAAGAGGTCAGATGGCAACAGGTCCACCGTCACGAAGATAACCAAGTTTCCTGTCTCGATCCATTCCTTGGCTATGGCGGCTGCAAACTCAAGCATACCAATGCCGGGGCTGCCCACCATTAAGGTGGCAGAACGGTCAGGGATTTTTTCAATAATCAGTAGATCACCTCAGAGTATCGGAGTGAGGGATACATCGCCCCCTGCCCCCTTATTTTTGAAATGCCAGGCATAACATTCGGTGAACGGTTCCTCGCCGTACAGCAGGATGGTCCCGCCGACACGTTCTATTCTCAGGCGGGTTGTGGATAGATCGGACAGCCGGGCGTTCACAGAGCCTACCGATGGGGGTGATAGGGCGACGAAGATGCCTCCTTGACGTCTGACCTGAGCGAGGAAGTCCATGAGCTGTTCGTCCAGTCCGCTGCCGTACATGGACTGCATCGTATCGAGACCCATAAGGGCCAGAATGGGCCGTTCCGCATTAGAGAGAGCATACTCTACATTCTGCCACTTGAAGTCGGAGAATGCATCGGAGCCTTCTATGGGCATCACGTAAGGGGAGTTGGAATAGGCCATCTGGTCGGCCTTCTCCGGTATTCGCACATATTGATCGAAATATTCCGTGGGGACGGTGTGAATAGTCCGAGACCTGGCCCCCTCGGCAGAGGCCTTGCGCATGGGCACCCAAAGTACTCCACGGCGCTGTATTGCGAAGTTAGATACCAGACTGGCCTCTATTGCCCCACTGACTGTGGCGGGGACGCCATGCCCAAGTTCGATGAGTGCGATGGAGCCCTCTTCCAACCCGCCGAGGAACCTGTCAATGTCACTTATCCCGGTGGAGATGCGGCCGTCCAGATCACCGATGGGCTTCCACTGTGTCTGAGTGACCGAAGCGTCTCTGGCCCAATGATATCCGAAGGTACGAATGCGCCCCCCGTCTAGGGTGAAGATATATCTGGGTTGCTGAATCTCGCATCCTCTGAGTTTGAGGATCTCCAGCTCCCGGAGCCGACGGCGATTAAACTCGGAGCGCCTCAGATTGATAACTCCATCTCCCAGGTAGTCTAGCGCAGCATCGCCGTTCTCCACCACGAACAGCACGTTGCTGCCATACACTTCCACAATGTCGTACTGGATGGTGTTAAGGAGCCTGGCACAGGTTAGACCATACTTCTCGGCCAAGGCATCGATGGAATCGATCACCAGGAGAGATCTCTCTGGCAAGCGTTCTTCTATATTCTGATATATGCCCTCCAGCTCTCCCATATCCTTCCCTATGGTGATGCTTAGCGAGCCTTCCTGAGTACATTCCATGGGTGATATGCCGATGCCTTTCAGATCGCTCAGTCCACTACGTCCACCGGCTATGGAAATACCATCCTTCACCTGAATGTCTCCGGTGAGGCGATCAGATCTTTCCGCGTTCCACACATGATCCTTGAGCCAGCTGAATTGAGATAGTAGGGATCGATCCGACACTCGGGTTGAATGATAGAAGCTCCGATCGACGGCAGAGATTTCTTCGATGATCTGCAGGGCAAGGGTGGTCTTTCCGGTACCGGCATCTCCCCTGACGATCAGGGAATGCCCTCCTGGTTTGGAGAAGAACTGGTAGACCTCCGGTGGTATTCTTTTTTCCGTCGCTGTTTCCATTCCGTAGGCCTCATTTCAAATAATGGGCCTATAAAAATGGATACATTCTTTAAAACTTTGTAGCAAGTTATGAGAACTGATAACTTGAGCAACCGCCATTGCCATTGTGCAATTTAGTTTTGTTGGACAAATATTTAAGATAGCGTAGCTGAATCGAGCTACGGAGGAAGGTCATTGAAGGCAGTTATTCTAGCCGCAGGGGAAGGGACCAGGTTGCGTCCTTTCACCATGTCCCGCCCCAAGGGGATGATTCCGGTGGGTAATCGCCCCATCCTTGAATATGTTGTTGAGGCTTTGGTCAAGAATGGGATCGAGGACATCGTCATGGTGGTGGGATATCGCAGGGACACCATTATGCTCCATTTCCAAGATGGAACGAGATTCGGTGCTGCCATAGAATATGTTATCCAGGACAAGCCATTGGGGACAGCGCACGCACTTGCCCTGGCCAGCGATAAGCTGGATAACGATGGATTTTTAGTGGTTGCCGGTGACAATCTAATCAACGAGCAGATCGTGGCCGATCTGCTGAAAAATCGGGACGGCCCATCCATGGTGGTGGCTGAATCAGAGAATCCCTCCAAGTATGGCGTGGTGAATGTTGAAGGTAGTAGGATCGTTGAGCTAGTGGAGAAGCCCGACTGGAAAATGGGCAATATAATCAACACGGGGATCTATTATTTTCCTCATAAGATACTGGAACACTTCCAGGTACTTGGACACTTTCGAGGGCAGACCTTCCACACCGAGCATGGTATCACCGAGGTGCTCGCCCCGCTGGTCAGGGAAATAGCCATGACTGCTGTCAAGTCCAGGGGCAAATGGGTCGATGCAGTATACCCATGGGACCTCCCCGATATCAATGCCCAAGCCCTGGAATTCCATGGGCAAGGCATCAGGGGAACCATAGAGTCAGGAGTGACGTTGAAGGGAGCGGTGGACGTGGGCACCGGCACGAGGATATGTTCTGGATGCCACATTGAGGGCCCCGTAACCATTGGGGAAGGCTGCCACATTGGTCCAAATGTGATCATCCTGCCATCCACCAGCATTGGCCATGGGGTGCAGATAGATCCATTCACATACATCTCTCATTGCCTGATAATGAGTAACTCTGTCATCGGTTCACATTCCCATCTCTCCCATTCTGTAATTGGAGATGGGGTGAGAACAAAGGCAGGAATATTCGCCCCATCAGACGAATGCATTGTGAGAGCGGATCGAGAGCTGTTCAAGCTTGGAGATATCGGCGCGATGGTAGGGCAGGATACAGTAGTGGGCTCACGAGTGGTCATCTCCCCGGGGTCGGTCATTGGGGCAGAATGCCGTATTGGCGATGGAGCGCGGATCGCTGGCAATCTAGACAACAGGAGCATCGTGGTTTGAATGTGTGGCATCGTCGGTTACGTTGGTCCGCGCAAGGCGAAGAATGTCTTGTTGGATGGATTGAAGCGACTGGAATACCGTGGCTACGACTCCTACGGAATGGCGATAGGCTCGGATGGGCTCAAGGTCTTCAAGGATGAAGGTGAGATCTCCAAGTTAGAATCTTCAATTCCCACATGGGATGGGCATATTGGCATTGGTCACACCAGATGGGCGACCTGTGGGAGGCCCTCTGCCAACAATGCCCATCCCTTCCTGGACTGTACGGGCCGCATTGCCCTGGTCCACAATGGCATTATAGAGAACCACCTTGCCCTACGCCGCAGTCTGGAGGCGGAAGGACATGTTTTCACATCCGACACCGATACCGAGGTCCTGGTCCATCTTATGGAACGGCACTATCGCGGGGATCCCCATGCCGCCCTGATAGACACGCTGAGTGAGGTCAAGGGGACCTATGCAGTTGCTGCCCTGGTGGAGGGAGATGATCGTATTGTGGCGGCCCGTAAGGAGAACTCCCTGGTCATAGGGCTAGGTGTAGGCGAACAGATGATCGCCTCGGACGTCACGGCCATTATCAACTACACCAACAAGGTCATCTACTTGATGGATGGGGACAGTGCAATTATCTCCTCCAAGGGGGTAAAGATCTACGATCGGTCCGGAAACGAAGTTCGTCGAGAACCATCCATCGTTACCTGGACGTTGGAGGACGCGGAGAAGGGCGGGTTCGAGCACTATATGCTCAAGGAGATCTATGAGCAACCCGTTGCTATCCACAACGCTCTTCTGGGCAGTCTGGATGAGATCTACGCTGGAGCAATTATGCCAGATATTGACCTCTCTTCGGTCAAACTGGTGGCTTGCGGGACTTCCTATCATGCTGCCATGGTGGGGAAGTATATCATCGAGTCAATGGCTCAAGTACCTACCACGGTCGAATTTGCCTCCGAGTATCGTTACTCTCCTGGCACCGGCGAGAATC
>JAAYQQ010000144.1 GCA_012519255.1 Methanobacteriota archaeon
AGATAAGATACCTTTCACAAATGGCACATGCTATATAGGATTTCTCTAGGATGAACTTCAGGCCAAGAATTCTTCTTTTAATCACCACATCAACTTTAATCCTTTGAAACGAAGATTGATTAACCATTGTGCCAAAATAGTGTCAGCTCCTCATCTTGATTTTTTCTTACCTAAATGGGTAAAGTTTCCTCTATGTATATCTATCCTGAAATCTTAGTTAAATGATGTAGCCATGGTACTATCTGGTAAGTCGATGATTTCGTACAAATTCTATTTCATCATCGTTGAATGGTATTCCTAACGGAGCGGTCACCGTACTGCTCGTCGTAGTACCGGCGGAACTCTCCTGACTTGATAGGCTGCCACCACTCTGGATGATCCACGTACCACTGTATGGTCCGGCGCATGGACTCCTCAAAATCATAACGGGGCTTCCAGCCATAGGTGCGGGTGAGCTTGGTCGAATCCACGGCGTGCCTGGCCACATGTCCAGGGCGGTCGGCAATGTGCTCGATTAAAGAGTCATTCTTTCCCAGCACCTTGAGTATGATGTTGGTGATATCTAGCACACTCTTCTCCTGTCCCGCTCCAACGTTGAACACCTCGCCGGCGTTATCATCATCTTGCAAAAGCGCATCCAGGGCGGAGCAGTGATCCTCGACGTGGATCCAGTCTCGGGTATTCCTCCCATGTCCATAGACTGGTAGCTTCTTACCCTCTAGGGCATTGGTGACGAACAGGGGTATGAGTTTCTCGGGATATTGGTATGGTCCATAGTTGTTGACGCATCGGGAGATGACTACAGGAATGCCATATGTTGTGTAATATGAGTACGCGAGTCGATCGGCCCCGGCCTTGCTGGCGGCATATGGTGATTTGGGCATGAGGGCATCCCCTTCCAGCGATGGCCTTCCCACCGCTTCGCCGTACACCTCATCGGTGGATACATGCACGAAGCGCTTGATGCCATACTTCCTCGCCGCTTCCAGTAGTATGAAGGTACCATAGACATCGGTCTGAACGAACTCGCCAGCGTAGGCGATGCTGCGATCGACATGCGTCTCCGCGGCAAAGTGCACGATGGCGTCACACTCCCTTACCAGGGGGTCCACCACGGTGGGGTCGGCAACATCGCCCCTGACAAAGCGATGACGATCGGCGAGGTCAGCGAGATTGGCAGGGTTGCCAGCATAGGTTAACTTGTCTAGATTAATGATCTGCACTTCGGGATGCTGGTCATGCATGTATCGCACGAAGTTGGAGCCTATGAATCCCATCCCGCCAGTTACAAGGACCCTCTCTCTCATGGCACCTATATTAAGGCCATCTAGATAAAAAATCTATTCGTTGGCCATCACTTCTCTCAACTTAAGAGAATGTCAGCCGGGAGGCTTCCATGTCGACTATCTGGACGTAGATGATCCGCACCGTCAGTGGACGAAAGCTCCCGTATGACCTCTGCATCCTCCTTTCTTCGAGAAAGAGCATCAAATCATATGTGTTACACCACTGGGCCCTCAAGGGTCAGGGGGTGAGGGCCATATCCATGGCGAGTCTTCCACTCTAACCATCCACTCACTCGTAAGATTTCAGTCTGCAGGTGCCGGCCGGCCACGTACCGCCGCCCTCTCGACGGGAGCATAGCTCTCCCTGGCCACCGGTTTTTCCTCCATGATGAGCTTGCCGATAACAGGCGTGAATGGATCCACAAACGCGCC
>JAAYQQ010000145.1 GCA_012519255.1 Methanobacteriota archaeon
ATCATGGCCTTGGTAGTGGATGAGCCCGAATCGATGCCCATGGTGATGCCGACCTGACGCTCACGGGCGAGCAATTCCTTCTTGGCCACGATGGTGACAAGTGCCTCCATCCGGGTATAGAGCTGGGCGGCCTTTAGTCTCTCGGTGAAAGAGTATGTAACGACAGGCAGTCTGGAATGTTCCTGGATATATCTTCGGATCTCATTCCGTACCAGGGCACCTTCGGCACACCGGAAACAGGTGGAGATAAAGACTGCATCAGCATCATATCTTCCATCGGCCAGGGCCTTGGCGCGGGCGATCATGAGCTTGAGCTGCGGAGACACTGGATCAAAACCAAATTCCTCCACTGCCGGGCCGATCTCGTCGTAATCGACATCGGGATAGACCATCTTCGCGCCTACGGTGGCAGCGGCGTTCTCGATCTCCGACTGAATGCCGCTATACTCCGTGCCGCAGGAGATCTGGGCGACCTTGATCACTTTAACTCCTCCAGGAACTTCTTGATCTTGGAGACCATGATCTTACCCTCTTCTTCATCGTGAGGATAGTCCAATTCTATCAAGGGAATCTTCTTCTTGCGGATGAGGTGCATAAGCATAAGATTGGTGCGGTGGCAACCCACGCAACCAAATGTAAATGGAGTGTCGTTCACGATTATGGCGGCCTCGGCCTCATCGATCAGGGGGCCCCATACGGCCAAACGCCCCCTCACGCCCGAGGGTACTTCGATACCGGCATACTTCAGCCCCTTCATAACATCATCCAGAGTGACGTTGAGCGGCGGTGCCTCCATCTCCCTTTCCGTAACCTTTTCTCGCAATGTTCCCATTATACTAAGGGGCTGATGCCCGAACCTCTCTACAAGATCGTAGAGAATCAAACTGTTGGGCGGAACGATGAAAATTTTCATATGATATTCTCCTTGGCGATTTCCATTAATTTCTTGACCGAGAGCTTTTTGGAGGGGGATTTCTCGGGACACGCCTCTCCGGCCTCTACAGCACACAGGCCCGCCTCAATGAGGGGCAGGTCCATCCACTCTTTCTCCATCTGATTGAACCCTGGCCGAGAACCATGATGGGCTCGACACCTCCGTTCATCGCCGATGGGGTACGCCCGCACCTTGGTGAATATGCGATTGGGATCGAGCCGCCGCACCTCCTGGATGACCTTGTGGACAAGATCCTTATCGCCCTCTATGTTGGCGCCGTAGCATGTCTCTTTTATGGTGATGTTATAGCCAAGCTGATGAATGAAGCGCGATAGTTGATCAGGCGTCAGATCTGAAGTGGGCGCAATCATGATCATCCTTGTTTCGGTCTCTTCGCTCATGGTCTTCCCCCTTTACTCCTCGGATACTGTCCGGGAACGTTCTTTCTCCGCTGCCTTTTCCTTCATCCGGCGACGTGCCCCCACCCTGAATGGGTGGACCGGACCTGCCGTTCCCCCCTCGGGCGGAGCAGGGGGGCCCGCGGTCACCTGGGTAGATCTGGCAACCGGCGCAGGAGTCTTGCCCTCTCCCTCCCGAACATAGATGATATCGCCATCCTTTACATCCTTCATTAGCAGTTCAAGGTCAGAGATTATCCGGCCAGCTACATTCGTACCATAGGCCTCTTCGCCAGTCGGTCCGAACTCATCGCTGCCCTCCAAACGGATGCCGATGGTACCTCGATTGGGCCTGGACATATTGGTCACCGCGACCTGTCCGCGAAATGACCTGGTGAAACTTTTCTCAGGCAATAGGACTGATGCCTCATTAGCGTTGCCCTCGAATGTGATCATGGGCATCTCGGGGAAAGTAAAGAAGACCTTCATGGTCCCAACGGATTTATGATCGAGGCCAGTCATTTTGCGAATATATTGAACGGTATTGGGTGAGCCCATCTCATCGAGCTCCCAAACCACTATTTCTTCAGGTGAGACGCCATATGTCTCCACCGTCCCCCCTTCCGGGATCTGCATGGTGAGTTCGGGTTCCTGCTCCACCACTATTGCATCATCATCTGTAAGCCCAGACCTCTTCTGAGCATGGCCTGCCTCGGCCAGGAATGCCTCTGCTTCCGCCTGGGTCATGCCAATAGACATGATGCGAGAGGGAATGGTGCGAATGGCGA
>JAAYQQ010000146.1 GCA_012519255.1 Methanobacteriota archaeon
CGGCCCATTGGTCCAGAGTTCGCCTGAGCACCTGTTTGGGTGACGTCCAGGCATCCAGCGTTCCGCTGGGGAGGCAATTCGGTGATCTCCCCCTGCTAGGCGTTCATATGGGCATTGCTTGATGAGAGGTGTTTTGCTTGCTGTCAAAGCAAGACTCCTTCCAACCACCGACCAGAGGACCTTGTTGCTCACCATCATGAAGAGATCTAACCTGGCGCGCAAAGTGTATAAGAATCGCTTTTATGGCTCTCATGTTTCAGCAAATTCAAGCTGCACGGGGCGCATTATAGGGGCCCGAGGGGTGAGCCTTGGCTCAGCCCGGCTGGCGATGCGTCGTATCGCCAAGGTCATGAGATTCCTATAATAAATTTTATATTATAATTTCATTTGATATGGTCGAGCGCGAAACTTCCAATACTGAGCCCGTGCCTGGTTGCAGTATAGCGTATATAGGAACGGGACTGCACATCGGTAATGCCCCGGACCGTGAAGAACGTCCGCAGTTGATCGATCTTGAAGTCGATCATACCATCCGTGATGGAGCCGAGCATCTGTATCTCCTGTTCCCCATGCATGCCTTTCTCGATGGAATACATGGAGACCGCGCGATCCCTTTTCCGGCGCCCGCAGAAGGGGCTGAGGAAGCGGAAGGCAGCGTTTGGGTTGGAATAGGCGATAAGGGTGGATATGGTTCGGAAGGCCAGACGATAATACTCATATTTTTCCATGTATGACTTGGCCACTGTTTCGACCGCATCCATGATCTGGTCATGTGCGTCAGGCTTGTCAACATATATTGTGTACTGGTCCTCATCAGTATCTCCCATGTTGCGCGAGTATGAGTCAACATAGCGTACCAGCCCCAGCGTCTCATACTCTTCGTAGCTAGGCAGGACCAGTTTCATCTCCTCACGCAGGTCTGCGGGGGTCTTATCAGTGGTGACCCAGATCGTTGGGATACCTTTCTTGAGCCCCTCGGCGACGAACTGATTGATCAGGGTCTCTTTGCCGACGAATGGAGGTCCGTAAACCAGGACATTGGATCCAAAGGGTACGCCTCCCAGGAGAAGATCGTCAAGGCGAGGGTTGCCTGTCTTGGCCTTGTTCTGCTGGGCCTCCACCATAAGCTCCTGCTCCACGTGTTCGAGTTCCTCTGTAATGATCCCCCGCTCTCGTCGGCGCAGATCGGCTTCTTTGGCCCGTAGAAATTCCTCTTTGGCCTTGAGCTCCTTCTCGCGCTTCCCCACTTCCGCACGTAGCTCCTCCAGGCGTTTCTTGAGCTCCGCCTCCTCCAGTCCACCCGTGGTCTGCTTTGCCTCTTCTAGACGACGCCGTTCCTCGGTCGCCTTCCGTTCGCGGTAGGTGAGATCCTCCTCTCGGCGGGCCAGCTCCCGCTCCTTGTACTCCACGATCTCTCTGAGTCTCTCGAGCTCATCATCTCTATCCTGGATCGTATCATTTAGCCGATCGACCATCTCCTGAAGCTCGAGGATGCGGCCCTCTTTCTCCTGGATAGTCTGCATGCGCTCCCTGAACTCATTGGCCGAATCTTCGTCGGAAAGCCTGGCCATATATGACTCGTCCTGGCGCAGTCTATCCTCAAGCTCCTTGCGGCCAAGCTCTTCCTTTAACTGCTGGACCATCGTTCGCAGCTCCGCCTCCCTGTGCTGGAACGCATCATTCCGTTCATTGAGCTCGGCATGGAATTGCTTCTCCAGCTCCTCAAGCAGGCGAGGGTTCTCAGCGGCGGCCCCCTCGTTCTGCGAACAATCGCATTTCTCCACCTTCTCCCTGAGCTGGGCAATCTCATCCTCGTAAGCACGGACCTTTTCCCGAAGCTCCTTGATCTCGGAAGAAGGAACATCGGAATAGAAGGTGGGGGTATCGGAGGGGTCGGTCTCTAACCAAGACAGCAGCCCTCCCTCTCCTGACATCCACTTCAACAATTCATCTGGAATGGCAGGAGCTTTTTCGCTCTTCGTGTGGTCGGACCCAGTCTCATCGGTGGTGTTGGCCATATTCACCACCCTCCGATTTCGCGACACAGGAACGCCATCATGGAATGGATGAACTAGATGGCCATATGAGATTATTAATCATTTGGCTCCATCCAGTGATTATTTCTGAAAGGAATTCCGGCTTGGCAGGGGGCGTTTGTATATGGTGCTCCGACGGGTTCGGCGGATAAGGATAAATACCCACTCGCTCATTTGAATAAATATATTTGGCCATGGCCAGGTGTTCCGAATGGAGAAACAGGTCCATGTCAAGATCGACAAGAAAAGCGACTTGACTTTACGAGAGGTGCTCAGGAAGATTGAGGAGATTCAGTCTGAGCACCCTGAGTTGGACGTGTTCTTTGATGGGGATATGTATGCCATATGCAGTCGCCCCCGCAAAGTGATGGAACGACTCTGATATGGGCGTGTCATCTGTCTTCCGGGGTCATTATAAGTTAAGCTTTTTATCATTAATATCATCACCTCCGGAAACAACGGGTGGTCCCCGACCTCGGCTAGACATTATACGTCCTGCCGTTGTTCCAACCCACCAGGTCGAGTGAGCGCCATGAAAAAGGAAGATCTCTTGAAGAAGGTCGTCAAGCAAGTAGACGCCACCAAATACGACTCTACACCAATAATCGACAGCATGCGCGAGATGTCATTTACCTCCCGCGATACCGCTCGGGCGGCCGACATCTTCAAGATGATGATCGAGGACAAAGCATGCACCACCATCCTGACCCTGGCTGGAAGCACCAGTGCTGGAGGGTGCATGGACATCTATGCTGACATGATCAGGTACAATATGATCGATGCAGTCGTAGCTACGGGGGCATCAATAGTCGATATGGATTTCTTCGAAGCCCTTGGCTACAAGCATTACCAGGGCACCCCGTTCATTAACGACAGCATGCTGCGCGACAACTACGTCGACCGCATCTATGATACATACATCGATGAGGAGGAGCTTCAGCATTGTGATGCCACTGTTAGGGCCATCGCCGATGATCTGGAGCCGAGGCCATACTCATCACGTGAATTCATCCGCGAGATGGGACGGTGGTTAACCACCAACGCCAGGAAGAAGGACTCGCTGGTCGAATTGGCCTTCAGGCATGATGTCCCGATCTTCTGTCCGGCGTTCTCCGACTGCAGCGCTGGCTTTGGCCTGGTAATGCATCAGCATAACAACCCGAAGACGCATGTCTCCATAGACTCCGTGAAGGACTTCTACGAGCTCACCAAGATCAAGATGGAGGCCAAGAATTCTGGTCTGTTCATGGTGGGAGGCGGAGTTCCCAAGAACTTTGCCCAGGACATCGTGGTATGCGCGGAATGTTTGGGGGCTGATGTGCCGATGCATCAGTATGCGGTGCAGATCACCGTGGCGGACGTTCGCGATGGTGCCTGTTCGAGCTCGACGCTCAAGGAGGCAAGCTCGTGGGGCAAGGTCGATACAACCCATGAGCAGATGGTATATGCCGAGGCGACAACAGTGGTCCCATTGATCTTCAGTTACGTCTACCACAACGCCGATCTAACGGATCGCCCAAGGCGCCGCTGGACCAAGATGCTTGAAAAGGAGTAGGAACACAGTCAACGAGGCCGCCCGCCCCCGGAGCTCCCCCCATGGCCAGTGTGCCAACCGATGGTCGAATCAGGTCGCCCATGACTATGGCGCTGGCCATGGCCCGGTGGGGCTGAAGATGTCCGGGGCGCTAGGCAAACCTCCCCTATGGATGGCCAGATCTCTATGGAAATAGTATCTCTTGCTCAAGTTGGGATGAACCGTTGGTGAACTCATGATCCGCCTGGGCCGACCTACAATCGCATTGTATAATTCCTACGATCCCAAGAACTTCCGTGAGGCCCATCGTCGCGCGCTGGCCAGGGCGGGGCCATTGGCCCTGGCCTTTGATTTCAATCTGGCGACCTTTGGCTTTCCTTTCCCGGCGGAGCTGACCACGCCGCAAGAAGTTGCCGACTGGGTGGCCACGACCACTTCTATTGGCGAGCACGGAGGCTTTCTCAGGGAGCTCACATCCAAGGGGAGGTTCCAGATATTCGATTACCCCAACAGGGGGTTTCCGCCTCAGCTGGGCGAGGCCGTGCTGACCACAAGGAAACCTCAGAAGGGGAGGCGGGTCAGCGTGGACGACGTCGTGACCACGCTGCAATCTGGACAGAGCGTTATGATGATCTTTGGCCTTGGCCCTAGGGGGGCTCCCAAGGATGTATTCGAGATATGCCGAAAGCACATGGATATCACCATCGGCGGTTTCTCGCTGGAGACATGTACAGCCATGGGTGCGGTCACTGCAGTCATCGCACACAAGCTGCGTGAGTGACCAGGGCCAATGATCGGGTCGATCCGAGCGAACTCGGTCTGCTCAGTACTTGTCGTAGCGAAGACCTAGTGATGGAACGATCACACCATTCCCCGCCTCGATATGCCCGACCACCTCTGCACCGGGACCGTATATGGATACAGCCTTCTCCGCCTCCTCCTCCGGCAGTACCAGGCTAAATCCCATTCCCATATTGAACGTCTGATACTGCTCTTCCATGGCGATGTTGCCCAGCTCTGCCAAGATCTTGAACACGGGAGGGACGGCCATTGGTTTATCTATGACCGTGCCAACGCCCTTGCGTAGGCGGAGGAAGTTTCGCAGGCCTCCGCCAGTGATATTTACCATGCCGTGGACCTCGCATCCCTGGATTATGCGGAGGACCTTACGCACGTATATTTCTGTAGGGGTCAGGAGTTCCAGGCCAATGCTCTGATCTAGAGAGGGGAACTTCTCGTCCAGGGCCACTTCCTTGCGTTCCAGCACCTTCCTTGCCAGTGTGAGGCCATTGGAATGGATGCCCGAGGAGGGCAGTCCAACCACCACATCGCCAGGGGTTACCCTGGAACCGTCCACAAGACAGTCCTTGCGTACCGTGCCCAGACAGGCGCCGGATATGTCGATCTCCTTCATTATCTCCGGTAGCACGGCGACCTCTCCGCCTACCAGATCACAATTTGCCAGCTCGCAACCTCTATTCAGCC
>JAAYQQ010000147.1 GCA_012519255.1 Methanobacteriota archaeon
AGCCGATGGCGTATAGTTCATTGGTCTGCAGGCCAGTCCTATAGGCCAGCCCAATATGTGCATCAGCCAACACACTTTTTCTCGTGAGGGCGGACCAAGGGTACTAAGTACTAGTCGATGAGGAAAACAATGATAGATGGTTGCCGCGAGGGGGTCTGAACAGGCGGGCGGAGGGCCCTTCCAGCGTTCGATCCAGGAATACGAGGGGAAGACGGTTGCCGATACCTTTAACGAACTGTCCAGCAGCGAGAAAGGATTGACCGGGGAAGAGGCTCAAGAACGAGCGAAGCGGTTTGGGAAGAATGAGCTCATAGAGGAAAAGGTCAACCCGTTCTTGAAGTTCCTGGGGTATTTTTGGGGGCCGATACCCTTCATGATCATGATCGCCATGGCCCTTTCCGCGGTCATCGGTCACTGGGAGGAGTTCGTCATTATTATGGTGCTCCTCTTCTCCAATGCCATCGTAGGCTTCTATCAGGAAAGAAAGGCCGGAAATGCCATCGAATATCTGAAGCAAAGGCTCGCTCCGGGGGCCAGGGCACTTCGCGATGGCAAATGGGAGTCGATACCTGCCAGGGACCTCGTTCCGGGGGACGTCGTACGCCTCCGCCTCGGGGACATCGTACCAGCCGACGTGAAACTGTTCAATGGCCAGTATCTTGAGGTGGATCAGTCCGCACTGACGGGCGAATCGCTTCCGGTGGAGAAGAAGGAGAGCGATGTGAGCTACTCAGGTTCGATCGTCAGGAAGGGCGAGATGGACGCCCTTGTCGTCACGACCGGTGCGAACACATTCTTCGGGAGGACGACAAGGCTCGTGGGTGAGACCAGGACCACCAGCCATTTTCAGCGTAATGTGGTGAAGATCGGCAACTATCTCATCGTCATCGACGCCATCATGGTCTCATTGGTTTTCATCGCAACGGTCCTGCGTCAACAAAGCCTCCTGGACGCATTGCAGTTTGCCCTGGTGCTTACCATCGCCGCCATCCCCGTGGCCTTGCCCGCGGTGCTCTCGGTGACAATGGCCATCGGGGGAATCGCCCTGGCGAAGAAGGAAGCGATCGTGAGCAAGCTCGTTGCAATAGAGGAAATGGCGGGCGTGGACGTCCTGTGCAGTGATAAGACGGGAACCATCACTCAGAACAAACTTACCCTGACCAAGATCATAGGTTATGGCGGCGCCATCGAATCGGAGGTAATATTGAACGCAGCCCTTGCCTCACGGGCCGAGGACAACGATCCCATCGACAACGCCATTCTCCAGGGTACGGATGCCGCGGATGGGGTGAGGGAGAGGCTCGGTCATTACAGGATAACGGAATTCGTTCCGTTTGACCCGGTGATCAAACGCACCGAGGCCCAGGTTGTGAACGGCGGTGAGGAGTTCCGTGTGGCCAAGGGCGCCTCTCAGGTCATGCTCGGTCTGGCGGAGAACAGGGAAAGGATCGAAGCCCAGGTGCGGAAGGACGTCGAGGAAATGGCTGCCCTTGGGTACAGGACATTGGGCGTGGCCCGTCGGGAGGGAGATAAGTGGCGATTGCTGGGATTGATAGGTCTGCACGATCCACCGCGCCCCGATTCCGCCAGAACGATCCAGAAGGCGCAACAGATGGGACTTGAGATAAAGATGGTAACCGGGGACCACGCCGCGATCGCCAAGGAGATCGCCCAGGAGGTTGGCCTCAGCACCAACATCATTCCGTCAGATTCGTTCGCCACCATGTCCGAGGAACAGGCCGCCGATGCCGTGGAGAGGGCCGGGGGCTTTGCCCAGGTATTTCCCGAGCACAAGTATCGGATCGTTGAATTGCTCCAGGAACGGGGCCATATCGTGGGCATGACCGGTGATGGGGTCAATGATGCCCCGGCGCTGAAGAAGGCGGATGCGGGAATCGCGGTGGAGGGCGCCACAGACGCCGCCAAGTCCGCCGCCGACATCGTCCTGACGGTCCCTGGCCTTGATGTGGTCGTAGATGCCCTGGTCGAGAGCAGAAAGATCTTCCAGAGAATGATCAACTACTCCATATACCGCATATCGGAGACCATCCGGCTATTGTTCTTTATCACATTGTCCATCATCGTATTCCAGTTCTATCCCATAACGGCCCTGATGATCGTTCTCCTGGCCCTGCTGAACGATCTGCCCATACTGATGATCGCCTTCGACAACGTCTTCTACTCGGCAAAACCGGAGAGGTGGGACATGCGCGTCCTCCTGATGGTGGCGACATATCTCGGCATGATCGGCGTGGTCGTCTCATTCATCGTCCTCTATATTGGCCTGGAGGTATTCCATCTCAGCCCCTCGGCCCTCCAGTCGTTCATATATCTGAAGCTCTCGCTGGGAGGACATCTCGTATTGTTGGTCGCGCGCACCAAGGGGCCGTTCTGGTCGATAAGGCCGGCGCCCCAGCTCCTATGGGCGATAGTCCTTACCCAGACCGTCGCCACCATCCTGGTGGCGTTTGGGATACTGCTGCCCCAACTGGATCTGGTGTACGTCGCGTTCATCTGGGCCGAGAGCCTCCTTGTGTTTGTCATCACTGACCTCCTCAAGGTGAGACTGTATGATGTCCTGATAAAGAGGGGAATGGTAACCAGGGGCATATCGGGCGAGGGAATGCCCTGAATGAAGGTTGGCGCCCCGGCGGATGGCGATCTCCGCGATCGCCCTTTCAGGGGGCCGTCCCAACGCGATAGCGGCCGGCAAGGCCGCCGGGCGACATGGTCGGAACGTGGCAATGAGAGAACGCCTGGTGAGGCGACCAGCATGCACTGCCCATTGAACATGTCATGTCCCTGACCAGAGCCCCGCCGGCCCCTTCACCGGGGAAAAGGTAAATATCCTCTGCGTGCAGGCATAATATTCGAACGGATAGAGGACGTGGATATAATGGCCGTGGAAAAAGGCGCGGGGTCGGAGAGCCCCTATCTTGACCTGAGGGACCTGGACGCGTTCATACTGGACATGGATGGAGTGGTCACCAATACCGCCCGGGCCCATGCCATTGCCTGGAAGCACACCTTTGATGAGTATTTGAGAGAACGGGCCCAACGGCATGGCGAGGCATTCGTGCCGTTCGATGAATCATCCGACTACCTCCATTATGTGGACGGAAAGCCGAGGTGCGATGGGGTCAGCTCGTTCCTGAGTTCGCGCCATATATCCCTGCCGTATGGGGGCCCCGACGACGATCCAGGCCGGGAGACCATCTGTGGCATTGGCAATCGGAAGAACCAGCACTTCGTTCAATATATCAGGGACCACGGGGCCGAACCCTATGCCTCAACCATTGAGTTTATTCGGTGGATGAGGTCCAATGGGGCGCGGATCGCCCTGATCTCTGCCAGTCGAAATGCGAAGTTGGTGCTGGAGCGGTCGGGGCTGAGCGGTCTCTTTGACGTCGTGGTCGACGGCGTCGAGGCCGATAAACTGGGGCTGAATGGTAAGCCGGCTCCCGACATCTTCCTGGAGGCCACAAGGCGGTTAGGGGTCGGTCCCGAACGTTCCGCGGTCATAGAGGATTCACTCGCCGGCGTCGAGGCTGGAAGGGTCGGCGGCTTCAACACCGTCATCGGGGTGGACAGGGGAGGCCAGGGGGACGAGCTCAGAAGGCGCGGCGCAGATATCGCCGTTGGGGACCTATCGGAGCTTCGCATCGTCGGCGATGAGCGGGGGCAGAGAATGCAATTACCATCGGCCCTGGAGAATGCCGGGGAGATCTTCAAACGCCTGCTAGAGGGCATGTCTGCGATCTTCCTTGACTATGACGGGACGCTCACTCCCATCGTGAACGAACCCTCCCAGGCGGTCCTATCCGAGAGGATGAGGGAGATCCTTCGGGAACTGTCCAAGAACTGCACACTCTCCATTATCAGCGGAAGGGGCCTGGAGGATATCCGGGGGATGGTCGGCATAGATGGCCTTGTGTACGTGGGAAGCCATGGGTTCGAGGGCGTTGGACCGGATGGCCCCCTTCCTGGACAGGAACTGGGGGAGCCCTTCCTTCCCTCGCTGGATCGGGCTGAAGGCGAACTTCACTCGGCCCTCCAGGGAATTGAAGGGGCGTGGGTCGAGCGGAAGCGGTTTGGCGTCACCGTGCATTTTCGAAATGTCGATCGGGAGAATGTCCCTCGAGTGGAGGCATTGTTCAACGGCGTGGCCCGGCGATATTCCGACCTGAAGATGACGGGCGGAAAGGAGATCTTGGAACTGCGTCCCAATGTCGATTGGGGCAAGGGCAAGGTGGTGCTTGCCCTCCTTGACAGATTCCACGTAAGCGGTCCGAGAGTGATCCCCCTGTATATCGGGGACGACGAGACCGATGAGGACGCCTTCCGAGCCCTGGCCGACAAGGGCGTGACGATCCTGGTGAGCAATCGCGCTCGTAGGACGGCAGCACACTACGTGCTGAGGGACGTCTCCGAGGTGGCCACGTTCCTTGAGGAACTGGTCGGGCATTTCGAAAAGGATATCGCCAATGGGATTTGGGTCCTGAGATACGATGGCTACGATCCCGAGAAGGAAAAGCTGCGCGAGTCGCTGTTCGCCGTCGGCAATGGCTATTTCGCCAGCAGGGGGGCGGCGCCGGAGTCGACCGCTGGCGTCTATCACTATCCGGGCAGCTACCTGGCCGGGCTTTACAATTGTCTGGAGAGTAGTGTCGACGGTCGGAGGATCGTGAACGAGAGCATAGTGAACGTGCCCAACTGGCTCTGCACCTCCCTGCGCGTCGACGATGGAGACTGGTTTAACATTGATGCAGTCGAGATCCATGACTTCCTCCAGGAGCTGGATATGCGGAGGGGCATCCTCAGCAGGACGGTGACATTCACCGACGATCGGGAACAAAGGACCCGTCTCGAACAACGACGCTTCGTCAGCATGAGGTCGCCCCATCTCGTTGGGCTGGAAACGACGATCACGCCGGAGAACTGGTCAGGCAATCTCCACATCCTCTCGGCGCTGGATGGGTGGGTGGACAACACCCTTGTAAGCCGTTATCAACAGCTGAACAACCACCATCTCGACCGGATCAGGACCGGCGTTTCCGGGAAGGAGATCATATGGATCCAGGCGGATACCAACCAGTCCCACATCCGCATTGCCGAGGCGGCGAGGACCAGGGTCTTCAAGGGGTCCGAACTCATGGACGCGAAGCGTAACCTGCGGGAGGGCCTGGGCCATATTGGCCAGGATATAGAGGTCCCGGTGGAGGAGGGGACGCCGGTGCGCATCGAGAAGATCTGCTCCATATGCTCCTCGAAGGACAGGGCGATATCGGAGAGCCTGGTCGGAGCGCTCCGTGAGGTCGATCGGGCCGAAGATTTCGGCCAGCTGTGCGACGAGCATATGAGCGCATGGGACGATCTCTGGAGAAGATGCCAGATAGAGGTCGAGACCGATCATACATGGACGGCACAGATACTCAATCTACATCTCTTCCATCTGCTTCAGACCGTTTCGACACATTCGATCGATCTGGACGTCGGGGTCCCTCCCCGCGGCCTGCATGGAGAGGCGTATCGGGGACTCATCATGTGGGATGAGATCTTCATCTTCCCGTTCCTCAACCTGCGCGTTCCAGACATCACCCGCTCCCTTCTCCTGTATCGCTACCGCCGCCTGCCCGAAGCGCGTTGGGCGGCAAGGCGGGCAGGCTACGAGGGGGCGATGTACCCATGGCAGAGCGGGAGCGATGGCCGCGAGGAAGCGCAAAGGCTGCACCTGAACCCCATCTCCGGCGAGTGGATACCTGACCGTTCC
>JAAYQQ010000014.1 GCA_012519255.1 Methanobacteriota archaeon
GTAGCAGGATGACATCCTGTCCTGATTTGATCGAAGAGACTTGTTCGGGCCACGTCGCATCGATCGCCATCTTATTTAGAGATGGCTCAAACGTTTGTACATCCGTGGATGCCTGGACTGCCGTGTAAGTCTCCGCCGCTAGTGCGGATGCTTTTTCATACTTCGGCAGGGTGGCCTCATTGGCGCTCTCAAGGGGAGCTGCTTCATCAGCGAGCTCATCCCTCCCAACAGTGAAGGGAATGTTTAGCACATCCTCTTCTCTTGACAGCGGAGCCGGAGTCTCAGAGGGATCTATATTGTCCGCCTCTGTCTCAGAAATGATATGGCGTCCCCCCACCAGGCGCTTGAAATCCTGATCAGTGGAATCTGGTTCGCACACATTTTCTGACCGACCATCGTAGGATTCCTTGAAATCCCATCCGCAGAAGTCGCATTGGTTGGGCTCCCGTCCTTTTTTAAGTCCACAACGGGGGCACTCCTTGAGACACGATGGCTTCTCCATTACTTTCTAATTCAAGTCATCAGCATCAATGATAATAAGACTTTCATCACCCAATATCATGGTAAAACGCTGTGACGGCGGAGAGAATGATCTGATGCATTCTCGGACGGGTGGCGTCATTATCTAGAAACATTATATAGGATGGAACTGGATTTGCATCTGGGATGAAGACCCTCGTTATTTGTGTAGACCGTGACGACGACTTTGGGTCTAAGGCTGGCCTTAATTCACCATTCATCGGGAGAGAGGACAATCTTCAGGCAGCCATAGCTCTAGGGCTAAAGGATGCTGAGGACTCTGATACGAACACGCTCCTGGCAGCCATAAACATCTACGACGAGATGGTCAAAAGAGGCATGGATGTGGAAATCGCCACCATCTGTGGCGACGTATCTGTTGGATACGATTCTGATCTGGTACTAACTACTCAGTTGGAGACCGTGCTGGGAAAGGTTAGGCCGGACCGTGCGGTGCTCGTATCGGATGGGGCGGAGGACGAGTTTATCTATCCCATAATTTCTTCTCGCGTCAAGGTGGACTCGGTTAGAAAGGTCTACGTTAAACAGACGCCCACGGTGGAGAGCACCTATTATTTACTCATCAAGATGCTCAACGACGAGAAGGTCAGAAAGAGGATTCTCGTCCCCCTTGGTCTGGCGCTATTCATCTTTGGTATTTTCTCGCTACTTGATCCATTATATCAACTCACCCAGGATGTACGTGATGTCTCCTTCACCAGCATGGGCCTGGCCATGATCTGGCTGGTGGTGGGGCTATACCTCCTGCTATTCGCATACAAGGCAGGCGACCGGATCAAACGATGGTCCGTGAATGCCAACCGGGCAGTCCGTTCGGGTAGCCAGCTTATTCCATTCGCCGTGCTGGCAGCCATATTATTCATCTTAGGCATACTCTATGGTTTCAATGCTGCCACCGAGTCGACTGATTTCGACCTCGTTCAGCAAATATTGTTGTTCGCGGGGGGCACCTTGTGGCTATGGGTATTTGCATACTTCACCTACCAGGTCGGATTATTCATCAATCAATTCCTGTCCCTGGGAAAAGTGGCTTACTCTAACCTGGTGGCCTCTGTCACCGTGTTCGCGGTAGGCTTCATAGTTCAGGGGGCGATCGACGGCGCCCACATATTCTTTGGATTTGGCACTTATGACCAGGTCATGGTGGTGATGGAGATACTCTCTGGGTTCCTCCTGGCAGTGTTTGGTGGCCTGCTCAACTCTTCATTCCATCAGCTAGGTGAGGAGGAGGTCGACGAAGCGGAAACTGTCGAGCCCACCGAGACATTGGAGTGAAGGAGATGAACTTCGCGGAGTGGGAGCCCATTTACCAGCAGATCGTGACAGATTTCAAATTCTCGCGTGAACAGGATGAGGCGGCCGCTCGTCTGCTCAATGAATTGGTGGCGTCCAGGGAGTCAATGTCTCCCGATCGTCTTCGTCTGCGCATTGGAAAAGAGATCACTGTGTGCGGAGATGCTCTTTCACTGGAGGCTGAACTGCGCCAGCGTGGTGTCGGCGGCACCATAATGGCTGCGGATGGTGCCACTTCCACTCTCCTTCACACCTTTGGCAGGGTACCAGACATCATCGTCACTGATCTGGATGGCGATATTGCCGATCTAATGTCTGCTAACGCCCAGGGGGCCGTGCTCATCATACACGCTCATGGCGACAATATGGATGCTCTTAGAAAGTATGTGCCGCGATTTTCAGGCCTGGTGATGGCGACGACACAGGTGCGGCCGTTTGGGCATCTATACAACTTTGGAGGTTTTACCGATGGCGACCGCGCAGTTATATTGGCGAAGCATCTGGGTGCCATGAACATCCAGCTGGTTGGTTTTGATTTCGATACGCCTCGGCCAAAAGAGGGCCGTAGCATCGAGAATAAAAAGCGCAAGCTTGCATGGGCCCGTCACCTCATTTATGACCTTACTCTTGCCAAGGCGGAAACCACCTAGCAAAATGGGCAAGCATTCTTGCCGCGCAAGAGAATGCGTTTGTTAGAATATTACAGGATGGATGGCAAATAATCGATGAATAGTGTGATACACTCTCACATCGATGTAGAAATATGCCAGTGACCGGTTCGATTAGTTTCTCTGTTCTGTTCAAAACCGGGCTTAAAATGCCTTATCGATGCCTATATTGCCCACGTCGTTATGGTGAATGGTTCTACTCAACAATACCTTTTTGGGATTGCCAGGGCCTAGGATGTGGGCATTCATGATATGAGAATGTTATTTCAGAACTGATGTTTATTTGGCGATGACTGGAGGGCGTCCTCGTTATCATCTCTCATGGTTGTTCAATCTTCTGATAGATCTTAAACCATAGAGAAGCCCCGCTCGCCTGTACGTAATACTACAGTTCTTATGCCCGTATGGGGAGGGGATGTAGATGACTTATCTATCGTTAATGTTATTTAAAAGCAAGAGTCGCCATACAACAAAATTTAAAACTCGAATCTACAGATAGATAAAGTTTAATAACATGGCCTTGCAATTTGTATATTATGTCGGTGGTTAGTATGGAGGAGCTTGTCTTAGCATTGAAGAATACGCTAGGCAAGAAGGGTATGCAAGAGAATGATATTTGCCGCCTGGCCGATTATATCATGAGCTTTTTTGGTTATACCGACTCAGTCATCGATAATCGATTGACATCGGAGGACCGCGATGTCTTCTACATGTTGGAGGAAGAGGGGCTGGTGACGACTACGGAGGAAGAGGTCCACCTCAAGAAGGGCAAGATGTGGCGGATTCACTATTGGATACTTAAGAATGATCAAATATGTCGTCTGGCTGCCATACCTGATGAGGAAATGATGGAGAAGGACGAGGCCGCATCGATCTACGATAACATATCTAGAGAGGTGTGGGCGCGGGAACCTCCCAGCCAGTCACATTGAGTGACAAACCCTTTCTGACAATCTCTTTTAATAGTGTGAGAACATTAGAGCGGCCCGAGGCTGCGCATGGACGACCTCTTGATAATTCTACTGATCTTGCTTGGCATTATGGCCTACGTGTCGTTCATCACCTATCTGGATCATCGGAAGATTCTCGAAAAATACAACATGAGCTCGTGGTACGGGATCATCATGTGGAGGACCAAACGGGGTCGTGCCCTGGTCGATTGGCTCTCCAGTCCAAAACGTTTCTGGAACGCCTACTCGTACCTAAGTAAGGCCATATGCGTCATTGTAATGATATCCATCATGGCGCTGCTCATATGGGAGGCGTTCCTTGTCCCAGGCATTCCAGCCGAGCAGGCCCCTACTCCGGATATGCTCATTGGACTTCCTGGCATAAATCCGATCATCCCGCTGTGGTACGGCATTCTAGCGCTGATCGTTGGTGTGGCCATCCATGAGATCGGGCATGGGATCATGACCCGGGTGGCCGGGATGAATATCAAGTCCATGGGCGTCCTACTGTTCATCTTCCCTATTGGCGCATTCGTGGAGCCTGATGAGGACGCGCTTGCCAAGACAGATAAGCGGACCCGCACCAGTGTCTATGCGGCAGGTCCAGCTACAAACATTATCTTCGCGATCATCTGTGCATTTCTCTTTTCTACAGTCATGGTTGGCTCAGCCCAGGTGGCCAATGATGGGCCCGTACTGACTACAGTATACGCCGACACGCCGGCAGATCTGGCCGGTCTGGGCTCGGGCTACCAGATCATAGAGATGAACGGAGTCCCCGTCTCGTTCAACGACCTGTATAATTTCCCCGCGGCCGAACCGGGCACGCCGATGTCCATCACTTATATCTATCAGGGCGAGGAACATACCACTACAATATTCTCTGGATTGGTTATACTGAGTGTGAGTGAGGGACAACCCTCCGCTCAGGCAGGTCTTAAGTCAGGAATGATCCTCAAGTCTCTGAACAATATCACCCTGCATAATGAGGGTGACTTCCGTTCAACGCTTGGCGAGCTTACCCCTGGGGAGACTGTGGAGATAACCACATTAGAGTATGACCGGGAAAGTAATTCATACATTCCGAGCGAGGAAGTGACGAATATCACTCCAGCGAATCGCAAGGATTACGTGGGTGGCAATGAGAACATGGCCTTCCTCGGGATCACATCTGCATATCTGGGAACTGGCATGCTGGACCCTGCCGCAGTGCTCGACCACATGGCTCACCCATTTGCCGGTGCGAGCTCAGCAGGTGAAGTCTTCACTGGTTCACTTTATTACATAGCCATGCCCTTCACCGGGTTGCAGCCTCTTGACGGCCCCTATCGTGACATCTTTGTGCCAGGTGGCTTCTTTGCCGAGTGGAACTCTGATGTCTTCTGGATAGTTGCCAATTCATTCTACTGGATCTTCTGGATAAACCTCATGTTGGGAATGACCAACGTACTGCCAGCGGTGCCGCTGGATGGAGGTTTCCTATTCCGTGACTGGATCGATTCTATCCTGGCGAAGGTCAAGAAAGATATCGACGAGAAGGAAAGAGAGAGATATGTCTCGGCCATCTGCTATGCATTCATCATGATCGTATTCTTCCTGATCATCTGGCAGCTGATCGGACCTAGATTGCTCTGATCAGGAGAGTGCGCAAGCAGTAGTGTGCTCGTTGCATTTCGAGCATCGGTCATAGTCAAGGGCCTGGAAGTTGGATGAGACTTCAAACATCTGCCCGCAGCAGGAGCATTTTTTGAAGGCCATAAGTAGGGGAGTGAATCGTTCACACTCTCCCATTCTGACTCTATCATTGAAAACACACAGTTCAGCAGTGCAATTATCGCAAATGCTCCGGCGGCTAAGGTTAATCCATAGGTGTTCGCCGACCTTGACGCGCCCCATAGTATCACCGTGTCAAAAATTGACACTCTTCAACCACTATATAATGGTTCGACTCCTTGAATTCAACCCCATCGAAGGATGATACTCGGCGGCGTTCTGGATGGTTTGCTTCACACATCCAAGGGATTGGCGCCTTTCCGATGTCACTGAATCGGGTTGGATGGAAAATGATCTATCGAGCTCGCCAACGTCCTTGTTGCTCCATATTTTCATCCTATTCTGTTGATTCAGGATAAGATAGGCCTCAGACTTTGGGAATAAATCTCAGATAATACTCTCTCCAAATGGAGCGAAAGTCTATAAAAAAAGTAAAAGAAGTTTCGAAGAGGTTTCTTCTCACCTGATGGTGTTCCGGGTCCGATCCCTCAGTTCACCGAGTTTACCCTTGTTCCATCCGCGGGTCTTGCTGAAGAATCCAGTGACGCGGGTGATGCCCTCTATGTCAGGCGAGCCGCAGTTTGGGCAAGACTCATGGAGTCCACGGTTTGTTCTACCACAGGTCAGGCAGGAAGTGAACTCCGGACTGAATGCAATCTGGGAGTTCTGTGTGTTCTCGAAGGTCTTCTTGACGAAGGCAGCTATGCTCTCCGCGGGTGGCTTTGACTCGCCTAGCCAGACGTGAGTGAGTGCTCCCGCTTCGATAAGTGGGTGGAACCGCCCCTCCATCTTTACCCGGTCGATGGCAGAGATGTCAGCTCCCACATTCAGATAGGTAGAGTTGGTATAGTATACCTCCCCACCGCTCTTGTTCCCACGGATGACCGTCGGCGCCTGCAGGGGATAGTATTTCATATCTAGTTTGGCAAACCGATAGGCCGTCGATTCGGCAGGCGTCTGTTCCAGGGGCATCTTCAATCCATACTCCTTACCGAGGCGCTCTGCCTCCTGTTTCATGAATCCGATGACCTTGAGGCCGAACATAATGGCATCCTTGCCCTCGTGCAGTTGCTTCCCGGTGTGATACTGCACCATCTCATTGAGGCCAAGTATGCCCACCAGGAATGTGGACTTATCAATACGATAGTATGGCTCCCCATCGAGATCCATGGTCAGGAGAGATAGAGGTCCATCCTTGCCCATGCTGAAGAGCTGGGTAATGAATTCTCTCTTCTGGATGTGGGCCTTGGCAACCATCTCCAATCTCTCAGTGAGGATCTCGAAGAGCCTGTCATCATCCTGGTGGGCCTCGTATGCCACCCTGGGCAGGTTGATGGTGACGTTCTGCATTGCCGAGTAGCGCATCTTCCATGGCGTCCTGGCATCGTCGAGATCGGATTGTTCCAGCTTGAAGCTAAGCCGGCAGCACTCCGAGATCTTGGCAGTTCCTCCTCGGTCGAAGACGAAGTAGGTGTTGCCCATCTCCGAGGCGACCTTGGAGATCTGATCCAAGAACTCCTCGTGCCCCTCGGTCTGGAAAAATTTGTCCGTCATGTGCACGTTGGGCTTGGGGAAGAAGAACGGCCTTCCCATGGCGTCGCCTTCTAGGTACACATCGAACAACGCCTTGGCAAACCTCTGTGCTTCTGGCAGATAGTCATCATAGGTCTTACCAGTATATTCACCGCCGGGTCCAATGGCTGGAACACCAGAGAAATGGTCTGGGACCTCCCAGTATATGTTGAGATCACTGAAGATGGACTGTCCGCCCCGGGCGACGGCCTGCTGGGCGAATTCATAGACCAGTATCTGAGCGATCTGCTTCATGCGCTTATCGTCCACGCCCACCAGGTATGGGGCCAGGAATAGGTTGAATGCATCCCAGCCAATGGCGCCAGCGAAATGTCCCTGAAGCGCGGCGGAAAACTTGATGACCTGTTCAACAAGCACCTCGGGATGGCGGGCAGGCTTGGCGATGCTGAGCGCGTTGGGGAGGTTGAGGCCGAACTTCTTGACATATTCAATACTCTGCCCAGAGCAGTAAGGGCGATCGATCATGCCAAGGTCATGCAGATGAATATCCCCACGCATGTGCGCATCGGCCAGGTCCTGAGTGAAGACCTCGAGCAGGGCAAATTCCTTTTTGATATTCTCGGCCAGAGTGAGATTGGTTGCCTCGGGGCCGTGGGGAACGTTGGCGTTCTCCTTGTTTGGCATCATTATGATCTGTCGAGCATCAAACAGAGGAACGCCAAGGCGAGTGTGTTGTTTCCTTATCTTGGATAGGCCATATTCGACAAGTTTGGCGTTGGTTAGCTCACGAATAAGGGGGGCGGTAATGAATTCGATCTCGAGCCCCTCGATCATCTTCTCGACCTCGCGAGCGACTATAGAAGCGGCATCCTCGCTAATGGAGGTCTCCCTCATTAGGGCGTCAAAGATCTTACTCCGGTCCCATTTCTTGAGTTCCTCATCAGAGGTCCTCACGAATAGTGTTAGCTCGGTTGACTCGTTTTCGTCGGAAAAGAGCTCCGAACCTTTTGATATGGCATCATTCACCTTCATAATATCACAGCGTCCCATCTTATGTTTTGAAATGGAGCGAAATTCCCTATCTACCATTGGGTTTAAGGATGTTTTTTGAACTGGATATGGTATCAATCTATGAACATTTCTGAGCATTTTACGCGAATTGAGTACCATATCTGTTATCAGAGTTGTATTCCATTCGTCATTAGACGAATAGGATTTTTAGGACATAATGCTCGTCAATTCTCTAGTTTCACAAGACGATATTACACTTACGGGCTCTCAATTACTCTCAATTATCTTCAATTACTATGCTATGCATGATGAAACTTTACAGAGAAATGTTCACGCATATCCAAGCAGAAATATGACAATACTTCTCATGCAGGCATAACATCGCCACATGGGCCAGTATAACAAATTCAATCTTTTATTCCGCATCATTTGAATATGTAGGATCTCATTGAACATCGCTCGACAGCAGTGTAGATAGGATTCTGCTCATTCTGTTAGCATAATTTTTTTGCTTAGAATCTTCGAGCAAGATATTTATTTACCATTTTTGTTACCATATTGGTTACCAGATGTTCAATCCAGATAAGGCCATGAGGGATACGATCTTCGAGATCCTGAGAAACGATGGTATGTCAATCAGTGCCCTGTCCAGGGAACTTAAGGAAAGGGGATTCAATATTCACCGCCTCATCCTTACTGGCTACTTGAGAGCACTAACAGATATGAACGAACTCAGGGAGAAAGAAGTTCCTCCAGCAAAGATATATGTTCCGATCAGGGGAAAGGAACAGGACATTTATGAGATCATAGGTGAGCATTCTCGAAATGTATGTTCCGGCCATGATGCCGATCTCCTAATCCTGTATGCTCTTAACAAGCTATTCAAACGGCCAGTGTTCCTAGATGAGCTCAGGCATGCCGGGGTCAGAAATCCTCCCGACGCCCGCCAGGTTGAGGGGGATGAGAAGGAAGAGGCCAGGCGAATTCTTTCGCGGGCGAAGTTGAAAGTGCCGGATAGCAATCCCGCTTACGTGGCCGATGCGCCGGCCAAACAATCGCACTTCGAGGACCTGCTATCTCAGATCATATGTGATAAATTCGACTTTTCCTTCTTGATACAGGAGACCAAGCAGACCAAGCTAATTCCTGATGCTGACCTATAGTCAAATCAGGAGATTTTGGTAGAGAATATATTTAATCCTCCTGACTATACCTCGGCCATGAATTTAGCGGCCCTGGTATCCGACATCAGGAATTACCCGGGAGTCACCAGGAAAAGGACGATCTCTGACGTTATAGACTTCTTTCCTGTACTTCCTGCAGACAATATCATCGCCTCCTATGGCGAGGATGCCGCAGCCATCGCATACAACGATGATGTTCTCTTACTGGCAGCCGATGGGATCATGGAATCGCTGATGCGGACCAATCCTTACTGTGCTGGCTATTATGCGGTCCTGGTCAATATCAATGACATATCCGCCATGGGCGGCATTCCATTGGCCATGGTGGACATCGTCTCCATGAAGGATGAGAAGGTGTGCGCCCAGGTCATGACCGGCGTGGAAGAGGCGGTGAGCAAGTTCGGGGTGCCGATCGTGGGGGGCCATACACATCCTGACTGTGCCTATGATGCTATAGATATAGCCATATTGGGAATCGCTAGGAAGGATGAGGTCATATGCAGTCACACTGCAAAGGCAGGTGACGATATCATTCTGGCCATGGATCTCGATGGGTTTTTCCCATCTGCCCTGCCCTATGCATGGGATACCACCAGTCGGAAGGGAAGCGACATATGCCGCCGCCAGGTGCTGGTCATGAATGAGATCGGTAAAAAGCACCTCGTCCATTCTGGCAAGGACATCTCCAACCCAGGAAGCCTGGGCACACTGGGCATGCTCTTGGAGACCAGTGGCAAGGGCGGCGAGGTCGAACTGGAAAAGATACCTACGCCCTCCGGTGTGGACTTTTCTCAGTGGCTCAAGGCATATCAGGGCTGTGGCTTTGTAGTGACAAATCCACCGGCCAATTCTTCAGAGGTAATTGAGATGTTCGAACAGGTCGATATGAGTGCGGCAGTTGTTGGCAAGGTCAACGACTCTCGCAAGCTGGTCCTGCGGCAGGGCAACGAAAGTGCAACCCTCTTTGATTTCACCTCTGACAAGATCACCGGATGCGATCCTTCCAAGGTCCCCTTGTCAGGATCGCTCCGCCAGAAAGTATCAAAGAGTGTTAAGAAAAGGTGCTAGGCCGGAAAGGTAGCCGCCCGAATTAGATTGGGTGATCCTGCAAGCTTCTCAGCCCCGCGACCCTCTGAGCGTTGGTAATCCACGGTAAGGCTGCTCCCGTCAGGGCCTGGCCCGCTCTCCGTGACTAGGGCAAGGCATGCGACCCTCCGATCGCACCTCCAAGTCGCTTCCAACCCCACAGGACAGGGTCTCATCGTCGCCGTCAGGGCCCGCACCGCTCCGGTTACGACGTCCTCCCCTGTCACCCCCGCTATCGACGTGGCGGTGTACAAGGACGCGCCGAACGCCCCGGTCGAGCCTAGCCATTGTACAAAGAGAGTGTATCTATTTAACCGTTACTTTTCCCTCTGATCCTTGCCAGAGGCCCCATATCGCATTCTCGGAGAACACTCAATGAATATGGGCTCCAATATATTGCGCCCCGACCCCCATAGGAATTGGGTCACTGGACACTCACGTATCCAGGAAGGCTCCAGAACATTCATGATGGCCAGAATGAGTATAGGGAGATCAGAAGCGCCTGGAGGCAGTTCTCTTCTCCGCTCCGCGGGTGCAGTAGCGCATGCCCCTGAAGCCAAGTTCAGCGTGGACCGGGCACTTCTTACAGATACACTTCAACTCCCTCACTATGCAATCCGGGGTCATTCCATAGATACAGAACATCTTTTCTTCCCGTTCTTTGGCACATTCTGTGTAGGTGGGGCAGGTGGGGCAAGGGCACCTGGCACGCATGGCCGCGTACTCGGCCCTTCGTTTCTCGGGTTTCATCCGATTTAGCTCCTCCAGACTGGGCATGATGGTGTATCTCTCTGCAATTATTGAATTGTTGCGACCGCGTCTGGCGTCACCGGCAGCTCACACGGCCAGGGGCAAGCTGGGCATAATCGCCCTTCCCTCATTATCATCAGTAAACATCTGGGCCCGTGCAGCCATATATTCCTATTATCTCCCTCAATGAAAACTCCCATCCATAACAGCATAGACCCTTTAGGATGCAAGGTTCCGCAGAACAGGGGGCGGGGCAAAGTTATGATACAGGAGAGGAGGATATTCAACTAATCATGTCCAAGCACCTGCCGGAGTGGTTGAGGGCAGAGACACCTACGGGGGAACTGCTGAAGGGAGTGCAGACAGAGGTTCAAGCATCCAACATTCAGATGGCATGTCTTCTTTCTCGCTGCCCCAATCAAAAGGAGTGCTTGTCAAGAGGCCAGGCAGCATTCATTTTACTGGGCATCACCTGCACACGCCGGTGCGCATTCTGCGCTGTTGGGACAGGGGCTCCAAATTCTGGAGCCGATCCCGATGAGCCAGTTAGAGTGGCCAAGGCAGTTACTCATCTAGGTTTGGAGCATGTCGTACTCACCTCGGTTACCCGGGATGATCTCCCGGACCAGGGGGCGGGGCAGTTTACCGTCACCGTGAAGCTTATCAGAAAATGGGTGCCAACCGCACGTGTTGAGATAACAATCCCGGACATGCAGGGGCGAGAGGATCTTTTGGCCATACTCGCGTCATCACGGCCGGATGTCCTTGGCCATAATCTAGAAACCGTACGCCGGCTGCAGCCAATGATAAGGGATCGTCGGGCAGGATATCAGCGCTCGCTGGAGGTGTTGCGGATGGTCAAACGGCTAGATCGAGACATACTTACCAAAAGTTCACTTTTGCTCGGGCTTGGAGAGACAAGGGAGGAAGTGTCCGAGACATTGCATGACCTCCATGGGGCTGGCGTAGAGGCCCTGTCAATCGGACAATATCTCCGGCCGAAAGGCGGACGATTGGCCGTGGCGCGGTATGTGCGGCCAGAGGAGTTTAAAGATATCGGGATGGAGGCGTTGGCGGCAGGTTTCCGTTATGTTGCATCAGGGCCGCTGGTAAGGAGCTCTTATTGGACGGGATCCGCCTTTGAAAAATTGAAAGATGTGGGACGATAGGGCAACCCCCCTCGGCAATCGGAGAGGACGCCATGTGGAAACTATCTCACCGCATTACGCCATAGGCCATGTCAGAATTGATGAGACAGCAGCCCGGCAGATATTCGTCTATTGTGGACGTGTGGCTTACCTTATTCAGCCCTACTTATTGTTGGTGACCCGCCATATAAATGGATCTGGACATGGTTATTTCATTACACTCCACTGCCGAC
>JAAYQQ010000015.1 GCA_012519255.1 Methanobacteriota archaeon
CGCAGGGCAGAGTGAAGCCATCACAGACCTCGACTCCATGAGCGGTGCCGACGTTACACTCAAAGTTGGTGATGGTCACGCTGGCAACGTTGCAGTAGTCGATACCAATGAGGCCATGGTCAGCAGTCACTTCGTATGGGTAGGCATAGCACTCTCCCGGCTGGAGCACGGGCTTCGCGCTTACATCCACCTCAATGGTGACGTGATCGACCCAACCACATTCTCCCATATACTGGATGGTGTCGCAGATAAGGAGATCCTCAGTGGGGCAGTCGCCGGTGTTGGTCACGGTAATGTGGCCGCGCACACCGTATACTTCGGTGACGCACACCGATCTCTCGACATCAATAATGTATGATATCTCAGCGTACTCTCCTGGCTCGATCTGCATTTCGCAAATGTCGTCAGCGAGGCACTTCTGGACATCCCAGCTGTATACAATTCTCTTTTCCCAGAATCCAGTTGCGGTCTTACTGGCCGTTATCGTGGTGGCGGAGGGCGGAGTCTCATCCTCTGACGGAGGCTTCTCTCCGTTCTTTGGATTGTCCGCAGGAGGAGTAGTATCATCTCCTGTGTCCGCAGTCCCGGTGGAGAACGGACCATTGTCCAATGCCACTACAAAAGCGGCCATTATGACCACTAGCGCTATCGCTAGGGTAGCTATTTTTGTTGCTTTCTTCATTCGAACCCCCCTAAAAGATGTTTGTGATGTTTCTACGGAGCAATTAATTAAAAAGCTTTTCTATGAAATTAGAATAATAATTATCTAATAAGATAACGATAATTGGAATGGGGCAGCATAGTTGAGGAGTGGGGCCATACATCCAGATCTATCCAGAGGAATGATCGATGTCCCTATTTCTCACCTCTATTGGCATTGCTTCAGCATACCGTCTCTATCGGTGCATTGACACTTCTAGATAGGATATGCAACCCTCATTCAGCGCGGAATCGGTGAGACCTCATCACCATGGGCAATCAGCTTGGGTGAGAGATAAGCAGCCCCATAAGGTGTTCATGAGTGCAGCAAGATGGTCGTAATATGATGAAAGAACAATTATCCATATACACGCCTTTCCTGTTCATGGATAGAATGGCCGAGGATCAGGAGAAACAGAAGGAAAGGCTCGACAAAAAACTAGAGCATGAACCGGGCGCAGAAGTGAATGTGGGATCAGTCAATGGGGGCGAGGGGCACGTAGATTATAAGGCCCCTATCTCAGTAGCTGATGATGTCATTGTTGATGTCAGCTTTGGAGACCCAGAGGGCGATGAACTGGACATGGAACGCGTGTTGAACTGGGCCTCTAGTTTCCCACCGGGACAATATCAGAAGCAGGTGGCTGACCTGTTTCTGTCAGAGGGGGAAATCTACGTGGTCTTGGATAAGATGAGCATCGTCATTCCGTTAATGGATCTACTCCGCCTGCTGGAGCGAGGGGGGCTCTTCGAAAGTGCGAAATGATGCCCAATCTTGGGCTGGCTGGCGTTCCCGTCCGTTCAAGAATGTTTTTAACTATATCTGCATTATAGCGTTGGCAACCTGTCCTATCAGATTGCATCATGGTTCATTGGAGGCTATTGTTTGATTAATATCGAGCGCGCACTCATCAGCGTCTCCAACAAGGACGGCGTCGTGGACTTCGCCCGTGATCTAAGCGACATGGGAGTTGAGATCATATCCACAGGTGGTACAGCCGCCCTCCTGGAAAAGCACGGCATACGAACGACTAACATCTCTGACGTGACAGGATTCCCGGAGATGCTAGATGGACGCGTCAAAACGCTTCATCCCAACATACACGCTGGCCTACTGGCTCGACGAGATATGCCAGAGCACATGGCCAAACTGGAGGAGATGGGAATCAAGAAGATCGACATGGTCGTCGTAAACTTGTATCCATTCAAGGAGACGGTCCTAAAGCCAAATGTCTCGCTCGATGAGGTCATCGAGAACATCGATATCGGCGGACCATCCATGATCCGTGCGGCGGCAAAGAACTACGAGGCGGTGGCTGTTGTTACCAATCCTGGCAAGTACCGCAGTATCGTGGAGGAGATGAAGGCAAGCGGTGGCATCGGCCAGGACACCCTTCGAACACTCATGCTGGAGGCGTTCCAGAGCACTGCCAATTATGACGCCCTTATCGCCCAGCATCTCGGAGGAGAATTCTGTGGCTCCCAATTCCCAGACAAGCTCACTCTGGGCTTTGAAAAGGTCCAGGACCTACGCTACGGTGAGAACCCCTCCCAGGCGGCGGCGTTCTACACCGACCCACTGGCTGCTGGAGTGGGTTCAAGCCGTATGTCCCAGCTACATGGAAAAGAGCTATCGTTCAACAACATCTTGGATATTGAGTCCGCTCTTGACCTACTGCGAGAGTTCGAGGATCGCCCCACTGCTGTAGTGATCAAGCACACCAATCCCTGTGGTATCGCCTCAGCTGACACAATCTATGACGCATTTATGGTGGCGTACAATGTCGACGCCCTCGCCGCATTTGGCTGCATCATCGGATTCAACCGCACATGTGACGTCCCCACCGCTGAGGAGATCAGCAAGCATTTTGTTGAGATTGTATTTGCCCCTGAGTTTGAGCCAGAAGCACTGGACATACTCAAGAGGAAGAAAAATATCCGTCTCATGACCACTGGCGGGCCGATAGTTCATGATGATGCGCCCGCTCGCAAGTACAAGTTCGTCAAGGGAGGTCTACTTATCCAGACGGTGGACAATTCAGTCCTTGATCCATCCACTCTCAGAGTGGTGACCGAGCGGGCCCCCACTCCAGAGGAGCTACGTTCGATGCTGTTCGCCTGGAAGGTGGTTAAGCATGTCTGGTCCAACAGTGTCATACTGGCCAAGGATGAACGTGTCGTCGGTATTGGCGCTGGTCAGATGTCCCGTGTCGACTCATCCTTCATTGCCGCTCACAAGGCTGGAGACAATGCCAAGGGCTCGGTCATCGCCTCGGATGCGTTCTTCCCCTTCCGTGATGGAGTGGATGAGGCGGCCAAGGCGGGTGCCACCGCCATCATCCAGCCTGGCGGTTCTATACGGGACCAAGAAGTCATCCAGGCGGCCAATGAACATGGTATGGCCATGGTATTTACCGGTGCGAGGGTCTTCAGACACTAAGCTCCCATCAACCCAGGGGTTCAGTCCCGAACCCCACAATCTCTTTTTTATACGCTCGATGTTAGGTGATGCTGCCTGAATATCTTTCTTGGACATTGGAAGAAAAATATTGCTAGCTAGCGCTTGATGCCATTGATGACTCACGTGTCTAGAATGGCACTGGTCTTTCTCCGCATGGTTCCCCAGCACTGTGTGATGGCCATGATGAGATTATTGGTCTACGACTCAATTCTCCGCTTCGTGGCCAATTTGAAATGAGGGACGTCGCCGAGGTGTGGACCACTTGGAGATAGGTGCTTTCACTATTTTTTCATGTTCTATCATAAAATATAATAACACCCACGGTCTGGTATCCCCCTCAATTAATGGGAGAGGCCCCTCTCGTGTGGTATGCTCCTTCCAGCCTGTTTGGAGGACGAAGGAGCGTATTGATTGACAAGGTGTTACGAAAAGGAGACTGTGACCATATGGAACGTAAGATCCCTCGCTGCATGAGCACCCAGCACCCCGATAATGTCAACCCTCCATTCTTCGCCGAGTCTGCGGAGATGGAAGGGCAGGATGAGATTCAGGAAGCATACTACGCATTCTCCCATCTTGGTTGCGATGAGCAGATGTGGGACTGTGAAGGCAAGGAAGTGGACAGCTTCGTGGTCAAGAAGCTTCTATCCAAATATGAGGGATACTTCCGGGAAAACCACATAGGAAAGGATATCTTCCTAACCCTGAGAGTGCCCAACCCGGCCATTGAGAAGGACGAAGCCAAGATTTTATTGGAGACTCTAGAATCGATTCCACGTTCTTTTGATACGGCCAAACTGTTCTATCAGGATGATATTCCTCCAATCTTTGAGGTAATCCTACCGATGACCTCGTCGGCCATATCTCTAGATCGCATCTACCGCTACTATCGTGACTTTGTAGTTGGAAAGCAGAACATCTCTTTCCGGAAGGGAGACATCACAATAGCGGAGTGGATCGGCACCTTCGAGCCGGAGCAGATCAACATCATTCCATTGTTTGAAGATTTCAAGAATATGCTGGGTGCCGACAGCATCACTCGAGAATATCTCCGGGACAAGAATGTAGAATATCAACGGGTATTCCTGGCTCGCTCCGACCCGGCGATGAACTACGGACAGATCTCCGCAATCCTCATGAATAAGGTGGCACTGCATCGACTGCAGCGTTTGGAGGACGAGCTTTCCATCCCTATATATCCCATAATTGGGGTGGGATCGGCACCATTCCGTGGCAACCTTAAGCCAGATAACGTCGACAGCATCATGGTAGAATATCCCTCGGTGCAGACCTTCACGGTCCAATCGGCGTTCAAGTTCGATTACCCCCATGATCTCGTACAGGAAGGTATACGATCGATCAACGAGGGCTCTCGGGGGAGGGCCGAAGAGGTCGATGAGGAGAAGTGTAGGGCAATTATCGAACGATGCGCCAACGCCTATCGCGATGCCCTTATCAAGATCGCCCCCCTGGTCAATGAGGTCTCTAACTTTGTGCCCCGCCGTCGCAAGAGGAAGCTCCACATTGGCCTGTTCGGCTACTCTCGCAGCCTGGAAGGGATCAGGCTGCCTCGTGCCATCGGTTTCTGTTGTGCCTTCTATTCCCTTGGCATCCCGCCTGAAGTCCTGGGTCTGGATGGGTTGACAGATAGGGACATCGATTACCTCCGGGATGTCTCTCCGCATTTCGATGACAATATGCGAGATGCCCTCCAGTTTTTGAACCCTGACTCGATGAAACTACTGCCTGACCGTATCTGGAAGGCGGTAGATGAGCTAGATCTTGAGATCGCAGTCAACGAGGAACATTGTCATTTTACCTCTCAGGTACTGGACATTGTCCGGCACAGCACTGGAAGAGGTATGGGAGAGGCGGTTCTCCAGGCAGCGAACCTGCGGGGCTTTCTGGGCTGATGGCAGAATGTCCCTGGGTAAAGAGCCCTCGACGTTCAAGGTCCAGGGTCATGGGGCATGGAATCTATCTCCCAGGCAATGGATAGCTAGCTACACGGGGCAAGCTCGCCCATGATAAGAGATCATGGTGCCGAAGGAAGTACCAGCACAGCAGACGGAGGTGAGAGACTGACGCCTCCGATGACACAAGATCTTTCTTCCGCCCCCTTGGGCATAACCCCATGAGCGTTAAATAACGGGCCTGCGATGTTCAGCGTCATGGCTCATAGGGTGACCTTTTTCCCTCGCAATGTTTCGGTTGAGATTCCCGACGGCGAGACCGTTCTCGATGCCGCCATCGCCGCTGGGGTGCAGATCAATAGCGTATGCGGCGGGGAGGGCACGTGCGGTAAATGCCAGATCATCGTGGAAGGGCCTCATAAGGCCGAGCGAGGGCCGCTGGACGACCAGGTATGGTCACGAGGCTATCGGCTGGCATGTCGCACTCTGCCGGAGGGCGACCTAAGTGTCTTCGTCCCCGAGGAAAGCCAGGTGAGGGTTGGAAAGATAATGACCTCTTACCGGGACCTAGTTGTGCACCCGGCAGGTCCGCTTGTGGACACCCTGGTCGCTGAAATGAGTGCCCCATCGATTGAAGATCATCTTGCCGATATGGAGAGGCTGAGATGCGCCCTTGAGCGACCTGACCTGGATATCGCCCTACCTGCGCTGCGAGAGCTGCCCGTCGCCCTTCGCTCAGGGAACTGGAAGGTCATGGCCAAGGTAGCCAGGGCAGGAACGGGAGATTGCATAATTAAGGTGCGCCCGGCGGTAAACGGCTGCCACGACCTGGGCGCTGCCGTGGACATTGGGACAACCACGGTAGCAATAGAATTGATTGATCTACATACGGGTCGAACGGTCGCCCAGGCCTCGGACTATAATCGTCAGCTGGTGGCGGGTGAGGATGTTCTCGCCCGAATCGCATATGCCGAGGATAGGGGAGTGGGCCGATTGCAAGAATTGATCATTGGCACGATCAATCAATTGGTAAGCGATCTGTGCGCACTGAGAAATGCCCAGGAGGATTTGACCTGTCAGATCCGTGCGGATGAGATAATGGCACTGTCGGTGGGCGGGAACACGGCCATGATCCATATGCTTCTTGGCCTGGATCCTCGCAACATACGCTACGAGCCATATATCCCCATCACTCATGGGCCGCCAGTGTTGAAGGCTTCGGAACTTGGCCTGAACATCCATCCTCTGGCCCCGGTGTATTGCATACCTGGCCGCGCTTCCTATGTAGGGGGGGACGTCACTGCCGATGTACTACTATCGGGCATGCACCGGAAGGATGAACTTGCGTTGCTGATCGACGTAGGTACCAATGGAGAAGTGGTGCTTGGAAACCGTGACTGGATGTTGACATGCTCAACCTCTGCCGGTCCTGCCTTTGAGGGGGGAGAGGTCTCATGCGGCATGCGCGCCACGGCTGGAGCCATCGAGAGGGTGCGTATGGTCGATCAGAACATTGACTACACCACCATAGGTCGTACGGCCCCAAGGGGCATCTGCGGTTCCGGGCTGATCGATCTGGTGGCTCAGATGTTCCTGAATGGCCATCTCGATAGGAAAGGGCACATACAGGCCGAAGGCTCCGAGCTCGCCCGCAGCACGGGCAAGGTCGTAAAGTTTGTTATCCACACAGGAGAGCGAGAGATCGCCATCACCGATGATGACATTGCCAACATCATCCGCACCAAGGCCGCCATATATGCTGGCTGTTCTGTTCTGATCGACAGCGTGGGAATGAGTTTCAATGATGTAGACAGGGTCTACATCGCAGGAGGCTTTGGTGGGCATATCGATATAGGCAATGCACAGCTCATTGGCCTTCTTCCCGACCTGCCCAGAGAACGCTTTGAGTTTATAGGCAACGGGTCGCTGGGAGGGGCCAAGATGTGTCTAATTTCAGAAGAGAGCAGGAAGGAGGCTGCGGGGATATTCGATGCCATGACATATCTGGACCTTTCATCATCACATGAGTTCTTCGACCAATACTCCTCGGCACTATTTCTTCCTCACACTGACATGGATCAGTTCCCTTCAGTCCGGAGGATGCTGGAGAGATGAGTGGCAGGCAACGCTCTAACACTTGGAACAGAAGTGTGGCCATCAATTCTCAACACTCCCCTTTAAGCAAGCGGTTTTCGCCGAAGGGGAACGCCACTTGGAGAATATAGTCAGGCGTCAATCGCTGCTTCAATAGGTTGGGCGGGGCAACTATCAATTTTATATCAACCTCTGCTTCGGGACTTACAAACATTTAAAAGCTACCGGGCCGGTTCGCCGAACGTGGCCTGGAATTGCTTACCCAGTTGTATCGGCTCATTGCCGCACACCGACCCGATCAAGGCGGTTGACCTGGTTCTGGAAAAGCTCACTGCGGTACCCTTCTGGCCCCAGTTGCCCAATCGCGGGTTCTGGGAGAATATGTACATTCAGTATGCTACATATCTCCCGGGGATCAGGATTGATCAGGACAAGGGGAAGGTACACGTTGACCTCAGTGACTATGATCCTGAAGAGATATACACCAACATACTCTCCGACGAGGTCGATGCGTTCGCTCTACCTCCAGAGAACTTCTCCGGGTTCTATGAGCTCATGTCTCGCCCCCTTCCCGATAGTGTGCTGGCGGTGAAGGGTCAGATAACTGGCCCTGTATCACTTGGCCTACAGATGATCGACCAGAATGATAAGCCGATCATATATGATGAGGCGTATGCTGAGATAGTACGCAAGAATCTCAACCTCATGGCGCGATGGCAGGAACGGGAATTGAGAAAGAAATGTTCTCAGACCATAATGTTCCTTGACGAACCATATCTAAGCATGATTGGCACGCCGTTCGCGTCCGTTTCTCCAGATGATACAATCAGCTGGATCAACGAAGTAGTGGCGGGGTTGGAGGGAAAGAAAGGCATTCACTGCTGCGCCAACACCGATTGGTCATTGGTCATGAGCACGGACATTGACATTCTTTCATTCGACGCCTTTGATTATGGTCACACCATCGCATTGTACCCAGAGGAGGTGGCGCAGTTCCTGGAGAGGGGCGGGGTCATTGCATGGGGCATCGTGCCGAATAACGAGGAGGTACTCCTTCGGGAGAGTGTGTCTTCAATCGCCCAGCAAGCCGAGAAGCGCTTCCGCGACCTCTCCGACAAAGGCATCAGTGAGGATTTGATAATCACACAATCCATCCTCACGCCACAGTGTGGCCTAAGTGGTCTTGATGAGACGGTCGCTGAAAAGGTCCTGGATCTCCTTGTGGGAGTTTCCAAAGAGATAAGGACAAAACACTCCCTGAGCTGAGAATAATGTCATATATCATCGCCGTGGCAGGTAAAGCAGGGGTAGGAAAGAGCACACTATCTGCCCTACTGGTGCAGGAGATCTCCAAACGGACCGGCGAGATCGTCCTGGCCATGGATGCTGATCCAAATGCCAATCTTGGAGATAAGCTCGGTGTTAAGGTAGAGCGAACCGTTGGGCAGCTCCGTGAGGATCTACTGAGAAGAGCTGAGGAACTTTCAGCAGGCAGTTCGAAGCAGGCCACCGTCATGTATCAGCTTCGCCTGGCCATGGTGGAGGGAAGTAGTTTTGATCTGATTACCATGGGGAGGCCTGAGGGGCGGGGATGCTATTGCTATATCAACAATCTCATGCGCACCTTTCTTGATGAGGCCATGGATGACTATAGTTACGTTATCATCGACAATGAGGCGGGAATGGAACATCTATCCCGCCGGACCTGTCAGCGCATGGATACGCTGATTGTAGTCTCTGATGCTACCCTTGTCGGGCTGACCACTGCGCGGCGTATACTCGAACTGGCAAGGGAAATGGAGCTACGGTTCGAGCACAGTCTACTGATCATAAATCGAGTTAAGGACAAGGTCCCAGATGGACTCCAGTCCGCCATAGAGGGCGCTGGCTTCGAACGTTGGGTCGCCATCCCTCATGACGATGAGGTGGATGCCCTAGCCGTGTCTGGCCGGCCGTTGACCGAGCTGTCTACGGATGGCCCCATATATCGTGCCATATCTGAGCTGGCCCGGACACTGCGTTGAACTGACTAGCGGCCGGTACCCATATATTTATAATAAAATTTCATATTTAATTTGAAAATCAACAGGGGACGAGGACGAAGGCATGAGATTGAAGAAGAGATATCTGGCAGCCATTATTGTCTTTATCATTATTGTAGTGGCCGCCTTGGCATCAGTGATCTACAGCTCGGTGCAAGCCGAACGCATCGCCTACATCGCCGTGCACGCTGACAAGGATGTATTCACAAGTGACGAGAATGTGACCTTCCAACTGGTTCCGCTCACTGAGGGTGTGCAGTTCACCGTGGAAGGTGGGGATGGCATGAATGGGTATGGTGTGCACGTCATAAGAATACCCGATTCAGTGGATCCGAAGGAAGTTGTCACCAATGTCTCGCTGCTAAACGATATCTACTCGTGGGACCGTGGCCACGTTATACTGCCCGTTGATTCCTTCAACTCCACCGGCGAGCCCCTACGGATGTCATGGGATGGCACACTCGATTACTATGAATATTATACAGAATACGAGACCTATGCAGAAGATGAGGCCTGGGCCAATGCCAGGGCCAAAGCCACCAGCGGTTACTACATACTCTGCCCCTACCTACAATGGTCCTACGGGCACATCACCAAGTTCATGCTGGATGAGGGGGCCATCTTCTACTATGATAGCCTTAATGTC
>JAAYQQ010000016.1 GCA_012519255.1 Methanobacteriota archaeon
TCCGGCCGCCCGGCGACGTTGTACACCTCGCCGGGGATGAAGTTGTCCACGATGTTCGCCCACGTTCTGCAGGAATCCTCGACGAAGTCGATGATGCGCTTGTGGCCCCTGAATACGGTGTACGGCCTGTTGAAGAGCGCGTGATGGATGAACTTGGGGATGAAGCCGCGATATGGCGTGTAGTGCTCGCCGGGCCCGTAGCAGTTGACCGGCCGCGTGCGCACGGTCTCGGTGCCGAACATCTTGGCCGAGTTGAGGCACATGAGCTCGCCAGCCCACTTGGTGATGGCGTAATCGTTCATCTGATAGGTGTCTGCCATCGGGTTCTTCTCCATGACGTCCTCGGTCATGACGCCGCGGTAATCGCCGTAGACCTCGGCGCTGGAGAAGAAGATCATGCGGAACTTCAATCGCTCCTGGAGACGTAACATGTGCTTGGTCCCGATGACGTTCGTCTCCCACAGGTTCTCGTAATAGTCCTCGCCGTTCCAGCGGCCGTACTCGGCGGCGAGATGGTAGACGTAATCGAAGTGGCGCCCTTCGAACACCCTCTCCAGCTGGCGGAAGTTACGAACATCGGCGCGCTGATAACTCGCCCCATCATGATTCATCAGATCCAATGCGAGGACCTTGTGCCCTCTCTCCTGGAGCTCATTTACCAGGTTGGTCCCGATGAACCCCGCTCCCCCTGTTACAAGTATGTCACTCATCTGCCCTTCTCCTTATCCGTGATGCAATATCTTGATCGGCTGGGACGCTTCTGGCAATGCAGCCCCTCATCGGCCCACCTTGCTGGCCAGCAACAGGCCCCCGTCCGCCAGAGATCCCCAATAATCACTGCTCAGGTCTCCTCATAGGCTTTCAGCATCCGTTCAACCACTGCCTCATAGCTGTAATGATTGACCATGTGTTCCCGACCTTCAGCACCCATCCTACGTCTTAGGGAGTCGTTCTCCATGAGCTCCACTATATGTGATGCAGATTCGCTGACGTCTCCAGGCTCTACCAAGAATCCAGAGTGGCCGTCTTTGACTATCTCGGGAGTATCGCCCACCCGGGTGGCGACGCATGGCACTCCACAGGCGAGTGATTCCATACATGTGGTCGGCGCCCCCTCCATGAACGAGGGCAATACCGAGACTGCAGAGTCTCTGTACTGGGCAGGCATATTCTCATGAGGTATGTGCCCTCTCATGATTATGGGCAGGTCCGCCTTGCGCATCTTGTCTGCAAGGCTGCCGTCCCCGATGATCTGGAACTCTGCATCCCTGATCTCATGGCGGACCTGACGGAAGATCTCTAGGAGCGTCTCAACTCCTTTCCACTTCTCCAACTTTCCTACATATGTAATCCTTTGAGCACCCTTCTCACCGGGTTTAAAATCCTCTATCGACACCGCGTTGGGGATGTATTGCGCATCCACTCCGAATGCCCTCCTGATCAATGGTATATCAGCCTTTGAAACACTCAGGACCTTGTCGGCGAGTGCGACGGTAGCTCTCCCGAGGGTCCGGTCATAAACATTATCCTTAATCCACAGCCTTCGGCTGCAGGAATCCTGTATGGCGCTATGGCTTATCCCTCCGTGAAAGTTCAGCACGTATCTAAAATCCTTAAGCAGACGTGCCGCTGCGGTGCTATTGGACATGTAGAAGATATAGGAGTGGACATGCACGACATCGAAGTCCTCTCGCAACAGGATGGGCAGTACGTTGGCTATGGGATTCATGTCCCATAACATACTGTAGGTGCGCAGTACTCTGAGATGAAGATTTTTGGGCAGTAGCATTCCATTGAAATTGCCAATCTGCGATGTGAAGGCATGAACCTCGTGCCCCTGTTCCGCCATCCTTTTGGCCAACTCGTAAGCATAGATCCCCGATCCCGTTGGGTAGGCTGGCCCCCATAGCGGAGATATCATGGCTATCCTCATCGTCTGCTCCATCCACAGTAACACTTGCCCCGAATGTTTCTCGGATGCCTGGCTATGCGGAGATACAATCTACTTCCAGCCACCTATATTTATCAATATTGATAACAGATAACTGTAAGTATTTCGACAAATCAGTTATCTTGTGGGATGGGGCGAGAATTTATGAGAGGCATTCAATCCTGGATGTGCCACCGATCGCCAGCGGTAACTGGTGTTTTTAGTTATTGAGAGATAATAATAGGAAATTCTGGACCAATGATGTGAGGGGCAAGCCAGGCCACCAAATGCCCTTCAATCAATGATCATGTCTGAGATGGTGGGAGAGCTGGGCCGCATCGATGATGACTAAAACCCTATAGTGGGAATCAAGGCAGGCCTCGCAGTAACGGGCGTATCAGGGGCCTGGACTTAAAAAGGACCTGACTCCCAAAGGGCTGCACCGGTCAACCTATAGTTGGGTTGATTCCCGGGCGTGTAATGGAATTATTAAGATGTCCTGCTTGTAATAGTACACATGCCCGGAGGGAACTCAGGTTTCCTTCATCCACGCCAGGACCACTGACATTATCCTGCGCTCCCTCTGGGTAACAGGGTAGGGTCTGCCCCCGTTAGATGCTCAAAGCGATCGATCTAGGCCCTGTCCTGCCTGATAATGTCGGATAGATTTATGCCCTTGTGGACAATTGTCCACAGGATGGCTCGAGATGTTCGTTCCCTGGGGTATGGCGATATGACAATGCGCCCCCGTCTCAAGGCCATCGGTATCGGGGGAGCAGGATGCAATACAATAACCGGCTTCCCCCTCCCATCGGTGGGACTATGCAGCCCCCTGGATCATCTCAACGGCCCGTCCAACCAGCGGCGATTGGTGCTGAGTGATGAAGAGGTATCGTCACTGCGTTCTCCCTTTTCCCATCTATTAAGCAGCATGGATCGCACTTTCCTTCGTCGATTGAAGGCAGAAGTAGATGGATATGATCTCATTTTCTTATTCGCAGGCCTGGGGGGTGAAACAGGCAGTCATATCACTCCGGGACTCGCACACCTATGCCGCCGTATGGGCAGCCTGGTCGTCGCCTCGGTTACTCTACCCTTCTCGGCAGAAGGGTCGGGGAGGAGGGAGACCGCTGCAAAAGCCCTTCCCACGTTGATAGGAGCTGCCCACTTAACAGTCACTTATCCCAATGATGGCCTTATCAGAGTGGCCCCCAACCTTCCGCTGCGACGTACCTTCAAGGTCATGGATAATATCATGACGGTGCCTCCACAAGACCTTGCGGGGGTACTCACGCGGGGTGATCTCAAAATGCTCCGCGCCGAGATCGCCTCAGGTGGGCACATGCGTATGGGCGCAGGGGCGGGTATGGGGATGCAGAAGGAGAGGGTGGCCGTATCGGAAGCGTTTTCCTCTCCATGGTTTGATTTTGATCTTGACAATGCCAGGTTGGCTCTCGTGATAATCTCGGGAAGAGGAGTGGATCAATTCTCGGTCGAGGAGGTGCTTGGTCACGTCGAGGCCAGGGTGCCAGGCGCCAAGATACGCTACGGCGTACGCTCCGATCCGTCACTGGAGAACCTTCGTGTCACCATACTTCTGGATGGTGCGCCCTAGTCTTCTTCAAGGATGTCCCTGGGCGCCGAGGCAAAGCTAACCAGGGCGTGCGCCTCCATGAAATGCAGTCTGCCCGGTATGACAAGACAGTGTAGAGGAGGGCCCATATCCGCTCCCAATATGGTTTGGGGATCTCCGGCCAGCAACCTCTGGCCAGTCGAACCTATGCGGGCGCCGGCGCAGATAATGGTCTCATCGTTCAATAATCCCTTTCCCAACCGTTGCTCGGCATCGAGGAGCCATCTAACCGCCTCGTTCGCGGTCATGTATCTATCCTCTTCCTCTCGGATGTCCAGCAGGACAAGGGTATGTAGGCCTCGGGAATAGTTCTCAAGAATGTAATCATAGGGCGAGGCGGGCAGGTAGCCTGGCTCTGGAAATGGTATGGTGACTGCACGGCCGAACTTGTAGGGCTGTAGGCCGAATGCCGCCGCCGCTGCGGTGAAGATGGAGACGCCGTGCACAAGCTCGGTGGTAATGCCCTCTTCCGCAGCCCGGAGGCGCAGATCCACATGCGTCGTCGCGGACATGGGATCGCCGGCTACCATGAACGCGACCTTGTGCTGCCTGGCCGCTTTGAGGATAATAGTTCCCTCCTCCACTTCTTTGCGATTTAGCACCGTGATCTTCCTGCCTATGAACTCCTCTAGTTCGGCCTGGCAGGCATCGATCAACCGAGAGGTGTAGAATTCAGCGAACACTTCGTCGCAGCCGCGAAGCGCGACAAGCGCCTTCATGCTCATATCTTCGGGCCTGGACAGCCCTAAACCCACAAATATCAAATGTCCCATCATGACCACCGTGCGTGCGCTCTGTATTAAGGTACCGAGGGGGGAAGCCGAGTTCACCCGTAAAAAGCTTTTAGAGCAAAACCTCCTGGATATCGGCTTACGCATTCGCCGCCAGGGCGATGTCGTGTTATTCCCCGTACGTTCTGAAAAGGCAGCCGAGCTCGGTTTCGAGCTGGTGGAGGAAGATTTGGAAGAGCGAGAGGTAATGGTTACAGACTACCGCCTCGTTGCAAAGCTCCCTGATGAGGTGCGTGCGTTGTTGCCCACCTCTTTTGATATCATTGGGGACGTCGCCATCATCCGACTGGGTGATGATTTGGTCGAGCACGCCTCCGAGATTGGAAAGGCATTGATGACTACTTTTCCAAGGCTCCGCACGATCGCCCTGGATAGAGGGGTGAAGGGTGAGCTGAGGGTTAGAGAGCTTCAGGTCATTGCCGGGGATCCCGATGCCGAGACGGTACATGTCGAGCATGGCATTCGATTAAGGGTTGACCCGACCAAGGTGTACTTCAATCCCCGCCTGGCCAACGAGCGCAGGCGCATCGCATCTCTCGTTAGGGCGGGAGAGCGGGTGGTAGACATGTTTTCTGGAGTGGGTCCCTTTGCCATCATGATTGCCAAACATTCTCGCCCTGAAGCCATATGGGCAATGGATCTCAACCATGATGCCGTCGAATATATGAGGCGGAACATCCAGCTTAACAAGGTGACCACGGTCATACCCCTTGAGGGCGACTCTGCAGACTTGCTCTTCAGAGTGCCGTGTGCCGACCGCATAATCATGAACCTGCCTCACTCGGCCAGGGACTTCTTTGCCGATGCGCTCACCCGGCTGAATATGGGTGGAGTTATTCATCTTTACGTCATCTGCGAACGTGATGAGATCAGCGATGTAGCTATAGGTCTGGCCACGGAGGCCCGGGGCATGGGAGTAAGGGTAGGTATGGAACGCATCGAGGAATTAAAGACCTACTCGCCCACCATGAGCGTATTTGCTCTAGACATCCGATTTCTGGACTGGTGCTAGAGTGATACCCTCCTGATTCTGGTAGTTGCCACTTCTTTGTTCATAGGTCAGCGATGCCGATGAATGAAGGGTCTCAAACACTAACTGTACGAACCGCTCTCCCACCGGTACCGCCAGCTCCGTCTGCGAAAGGTTCACGGCCATGAATGTCAGGGTGCCCTTGAATCCCGCATCCACTTTCCCCAGGCCAGCGAGCACGCCCTTGCGCATCCATGAGGTTCGCAGCCACAGCTGTCCGGCCAGGTCTGGAGGCAACTCCACTCATTCGACAGTGGAGACAAAGAACATGGCCCCTGGAGGCACCCTGGCCACGCCCTCGTTAGTCTTGAGGTCCAGAGAGGGTACCGCCACTTCGGCGATGCGGAGGTCGTAGCCATTGGGAGTGAGCGATCGATCGGAATATTCAGTGATCTTGAGGCGGCCAGAACGAAGGCGCTCAAGGATCTCATGGTCAGGAAGAACGCACATATCTCCCCCATCATATCCCTTATAGATAATCTGCTCCCAGCTTTATTGCTTCATGGGAAGGATGGGAAAATCTATTTACCTGAGCTGGTCTGGCCGCTCCGATATAATGGACCATCTAGTCTGTCTGGATAGTGAGGCCAAGGAACTTGAGCGGTTGACCAAGGGCATCAAGAGTATGATCGTCCATGGTGCTGCCGAGAGGAAGCCGCCTCATGGACAGGTTGGTGAGGGCGATACGCTGTACTTCGTCCTGGACAGTGAGGATGGCCTAGTAAGGGCGAAGGCGAGAGTTAAGAATGCAACAAGCTCCCCCATGCTCAATCAGGAAGCTTCCATCATTCGACTGATACAAAATCAGAGGAAGTTAATGCTGACCGAGCAACAGGTGCGACGGTGGGGAGGGCGGCGATATATGGTGTTCGTGGAAGTAGAGCAGATCGAACATCTGGAACCATTTTGCATAGATCGCTCGGTTCTATCTGGTAAGGATGGCTGGGCGGTGGTTGGAGATATAGCCAAGGTCCGGAAACATCCCCCGTCCAATTGATGCTTCATTACGATCATCTCATGGTTGGTTGACCATCTTGGCATCGGCCGCTGCATTCCACTTTATTTACTGGCCCCTTTCCAGGTTTATTATTTGACTGCCCTATATCTGTAGGTAGAGCGGGATGGCCCGGGATCGATGGATTTGGATACTGACCGTTGCCACAATCTATCCAGGTTCTGCGAGCCGTAAAATCGCGTGCCATGGTTCGAAGATAAACAACATCTGCCTACTGCGTTCTCGAGCATCTCCCCGCTGCACCGTGCCCCTGCCACTCATGGACACGCGTAAATATAGGTTCAGCCTTACCCCATGGGACGCGTGGCGATATCGTGAAGGTAAAGACCCGTAAAGTCAAGAAGAGCAGAATCGACGAGGTCGACTTTGACCATCTGAAATTTGGAGAGATGTTCTCCGATCACATGTTCAGGATGGATTACACTGATGGGAAGTGGCTTGAACCTGAGATAGTTCCCTTTGGACCAATTGAGGTACTACCGTCCTTGAGCACCTTGCACTACGGGCAAACAGTCTTCGAAGGTCTCAAGGCCTTCCGTTCCCGCGATGGCGGGATCAACATCTTCAGGCCGGACAAGCACGCTGAGAGAATGATGCATTCTTGTGAACGTGTGTGCATACCTCAAGTGGGCAAGGACATATTCGTGGATGCGGTGGAAGAGCTAGTCCGACTTGACCAGGCATGGGTACCCTCCGCACGGGGCACGGCCCTATACATCCGCCCCCTTGCTCTTGCCATGGAGTCATATATCGGAGTGAGGGTTGCTGAATCATATTCATTCTTTATCATGACCTCTCCGGTGGCTGCCTACTTCAAGGAAGGCCTCAACCCGGTCAAGCTTATGACCTCGGGTGAGTTCGTCAGGTCTTGTCCAGGGGGGCTAGGGGAGGCCAAGACTGCGGCCAACTATGCCGCATCACTCTTCCCGGCATATGATGCCAATCGTAGAGGATATGCTCAGGTCATATGGCTGGATGCTCTGGAGGGCAAGTATGTTGACGAAGTAGGCACAATGAACATTTGCTTCGTCAAGGATGACACGCTGATCACCCCATCGCTGGAGGGAACCATACTTCCAGGCATCACACGAGACAGTGTCTTGCAGCTGGCCCGTCACTGGGGCATGAAGGTGGAGGAACGTCGCATCTCCATAGATGAGGTTATGGCTTCCATAAAGGATGGAAGTATGACCGAAGCATTTGGCACCGGAACGGCTGCAGTAATTTCGCCGATTGGGGAGATATATCACAAGGGCGAGACTGCAATCATAAACGATGGCCGCATCGGTCCAGTGTCTCAAAAGCTGTACGACACTATCACTGGCATCCAGTATGGTGAGATCCCTGACCCATTTGGGTGGATCCACACCGTCTGAAGCCTAAACCCATTCCTCTCTTTCTCATTTTTTATTTGTTCACTTGAGCTTGAGCGCTCTCCCTCCGTCGGTAAGATTTAATATATAATCCAACATCTACTGTACATTGGATGATACATCCAACTACGGTCAGCGGTTGCTAGTCGGAGGAACTCAGTTATGGACTCGAATAAGCGTAGGATAGTAGCCATCGCTTTGGTTGCCGTGCTGGTAGTGGCGGCGACGGCAGTGGTAGTAGTAAGTGGAATGTTGAAGCAAGAACAATTCAGTTCGTCGGTGACAGACGCCGCGGGGAAATACGTTGCCCTGGACAAGCGTCCAGAGAGAATAGTATCCTGTTCCCCTGCCATCAGTGAGATCGTCTGTGCACTGGGCCTTGGCGACAAGCTAGTGGCGGTGACCGATTATGATGATTATCCTGCCGAGGCGGCAAAATTAGTGGAAGATAAGCACACCATCGGAGGATACTACACTCCCAGCTTCGAGAAGATCTTAGAATATGAACCCGATCTGGTGCTGGTCAACAGTCGCACGGGGCCTCATCAGGAACTCGCTGAACGTCTGTATGATGCCAAGTACACCGTTGTCCAACTGTATCCTCAGGAGAATCTCGAGGAGGTCTACAAGAGCATTGAGCTGGTCGGTAAGATCGCTGGCAAGACTGACAAAGCTGACGAACTGATCTCATCCATGAAGGCCTCTATTTCGGACGTGGGGTCAAAGGTGAAGGATTTGGAGAAGCCGAACGTCATGTATGTGACTTATGCCGAGGCCGGTTTCACCAGCGTGTATCTTACCGGCAGTGGGACAGCGGTTGATGAGATCATCGCCCTCAGTGGGGGAAAGAACGCCTTCGTTGATCTGGAAGGATGGGTCGCTCCCTCTGATGAAGAGTTCAAGATAAGAGCTAAGTCCATAGATTGCATGGTCATCACCAGCATGTACTCCGGTAGCGATGTCGACGACATGAACGCCTATTTCCAGGATGATGACCTCTGGAAGGAGAGCCCCGCGGTGAAGAACAATACGATCTTCTATCTCCAGGGACAGGGCGAGAATATCTTCAATCGTCAGTCGGTGAGGATGGTCGATGCGGTCCAGATGATGGCCCAGATGCTGCATCCGGATGCCTTCGAGACAAAGGTTCCCTACGATGAGACCGGCGCTACCCCGAACGTGATAGGAGACAACTATCTCGATTACCTTACTCTCGAGGCCTCGCCGCGATCCTCCTCTGGTACGGTGATGGTAGCAGCGTGCCTGCGCGGATAAGGTCTCTGGGGTGTGAGAATGATGGACGGTTCGATGGTGAACAAGACTCGGGCTAAACTATTTCTTGTCCTGGCCATCGGCCTCCTGACTCTTTTTTTCCTTTTGGTGGTCTCCTGGTCACTAGGGGCAGTGGACATCGCGTTCTCTGATACTCTTGGTTACGTATGGAATATTATAGTTAATTTTGGACCGATGCCTGCTCACGCGGGGGAGCAGATCATATGGTCCAGAATGGTCCGCTCAGTGGCAGTTATTGGAGTGGGCATTGGCCTCTCGGTCTCCGGCGTGGTCATGCAGGCTCTTATCCGGAACCCATTGGTTGACCCCTACGTAACTGGAATATCATCCGGCGCTGCCCTGGGTGCCACACTTTCCCTACTGGCCGGTGTATCGCTGGTGCAGGTCGCAGAATATACCACCCCGCTGGCCGCGTTCATAGGGGCGCTTATCACTTTCTTCATCACCATGGCCCTGGCCGAGGCCTCAGGGGGGCGACCAGTGAGCTATATCCTCAGTGGGATAATTATAGGCATTGCGATCTCCTCCTTTACCACAATTCTTATTGTCTTCAGTGAGGATAATCGCCTGCATGGGGCAATGTTCTGGCTGTTCGGCTCGTTCGCCTACATGTCCTGGACCAAGGCCCTGCTTATCATCATTCCCGTCTTGATACTATGCAGCATAATCCTTCTCTATGCTCGTGAACTCAACGTAATATTACTTGGAGATGAGAATGCCAGGAATCTTGGGTTGAACGTCAAGGTGTTCAAACGAATATCCGTGTTGGTAGTGTCGGTGCTCACTGCCGTCTCGGTCGCGTTCTGCGGCATCATCGCATTCCTTGGCCTCATTATCCCGCACACTGCTCGCATGATCGTCGGTGGCGACCATCGCCTCCTCATCCCTACATCCATGGTGATGGGCCCCATCGTCCTGCTTGCGGCGGATATATTTGCCAGGATCATCATACGTCCGGTTGAATTGCCAATAGGCGCCATCATCTCACTCGTGGGCGCTCCGTTCTTCATTTATTTAATGATCCGAAGGGGGAAGGAATATGGAGTATGATCCAAAGGTCTCTCTAATTATCGAAGGGGTTCGTTTTGCATACAATGGCACGGATATTCTAGATGGCGTGGAGTTCGAAGGCCAGCATGGTGAGCTCATTGGACTGATCGGTCCCAATGGATCGGGGAAGAGCACACTGCTTCGCTTAATGAATGGGGTGCTCAAACCAAAGGTCGGAACGATCATGATGGAAGGGCGTTCCATTGATACGATGAAGATCGATGAGATTGCCCGCATCTGCGCCAACGTCCCCACCGAGTTCTCTGAGGAATTCAATCTATCCGTTCAGGATCTGATATCCCTGGGGCGCTATCCGTTTGCCAAGGGACTGTGGTGGGATGACCATGAGGACGAGGAGATGGTGATGGATGCGATGAGGAAGTTCAACGTCTATCATCTCCGTGACCGTCGTTTCTCTGAGCTATCCTCTGGAGAGGGGCAGCGCGTCCTTCTGGCCAAGGCGGTGGTGCAGTGCCCCCGAGTCATGTTGGTGGATGAGCCATCGGCCCATCTGGATCTTAGATATAAGCTGGAGGTTATGGAACATCTCCGTGATCTGCTCGGCGACAAGGTCACTATTGTCATTGCCTCACATGACCTCAATCTTCTAGCCAAGTATTGCGATAAGGTAATGATATTATCTGAGGGACGGATTGTGGCGATCGGAACGCCTGAAGAAGTGATCACTCCAGAGGTGGTAGAGCAGGTTTACGGCGTTGAGGTGGCGGTTCTGAAGGATGGAAATGACATATTCACCATCCCCAGGCGCACCAGGAGGAAGGAGAAATGATCGAACAGAAGGTCCGTCCAGAGGTTCGGCCGATGGCTCGCCCCCGCCATGGGGGGGACGTCTGGCACTATGATGGTATAAAAGATTACAGTTCCAACGTCAACCCTCTTGGGGCGCCGCCTAGATTGGAAGAATACATTATGGAGGCTGCTCGGGACCTTCACAACTATCCCGATGATACCTCCTCCCAGCTCAGGGAGGCGATTGCCCGTCGTTATGATGTCGGAGCGGAGAACGTCATTGTCGGTGCCGGTTCTGCCGAGCTGATCCGTCTATTCCCCGAGGTCTTTGTTTCTCCGCGTGACCGGGTCATCATTCCGTGTCCTACATTTTCCGAATACAGCTTCGCCTGCCAGCTGATGGGCGCCCGTATTATCGAATATCCGTTGCCATTCGATAATGACTTCTCACTTGATGTGGCCGAGCTGATGGCTCGCCTGGATGGGGTCAAGGCTGTTTATGTATGCAATCCAAACAATCCTACCAGCCGCATGGTCGGCCGGAGAGACCTCCTTGATCTGGTGCAGGAGGCCGAGAGGAAAGGCACGCTAGTCTTCCTCGATGAGACGCTGCTTGAGCTATCTTCTCGTTCAGATGAACTCTCTCTTGTCCCCGAGGTAGAAGGGCAGGATAATCTATTCATCATCCGTTCTTTCACCAAGGCCTTTGCGATGCCAGGGATCAGGGTGGGCTATGGTCTGGGTTCCAGGGAGATGATACGCTTCCTTGAGGCCGGGCGGCTCACTTGGAATCTCGGCACCATTGAGCAGCGGGTGGCCACACGACTTATGGAGAACGAGCAGGAGCACGTTGCCAGGGCGGTGCGTCTGCTGGAGAAGGAAAAGGGACGCATGCAGGTTGGTGTGGAAAAGCATCTTGGACCTGTACCGTCCCCTCATTCTTACTTTTTCTTCGCCCCTCTTGGTGATCTGGGCGTCTCCTCATCCCAGTTCCGTACCGCCATGCTTCGCCACGACGTGCTGGTGCGTGACTGCTCCTCCTTTGGGGAACGCTGTGAGGGGTACTCTCGCTTCTGCGTGAAAACTCCAGAAAAGGATGATGAATTCCTTGTCGCGCTTGGTCTCGCCGTCGAGGAGATAAGGGAAGGGCGGCATTGATTTGGAACTGCTTTACTATGCCCTATTAATTCCCACCCTAGCACTGCTGATCGATCTTACGTTGGGTGAGCCCCCCAATCGCTTCCACCCTGTGGTATGGATGGGCAAGACCATCGATTTCCTGGACCGCCGGGTGCGAAAGGGGAACCCTCGTCATGAGAAGGCGCTGGGCATACTTGTCATCCTTCTCCCCATCTTACTTTTCGTCTTCGTCTTCACACTATTTCTGGCGATACTCCGAGATCTGTTTGGAGCATTGGTGTGGGCAATTGCCAGCGCGATCATTTTCAAGACCATGTTTGCCATCCGCGCATTGGAGACTCACACTGCCCCCATGATTGATGATCTCCAGAAGGGAGACCTGGACGCCGCCAGGGAAAAGGCTGCCATGGTGGTATCCCGGGATGTTACGCAAATGGATAAGCCCCATCTGATCTCCTGTGCCGCGGAGACGGTCTCGGAGAACCTGGTGGATAGCGCCCTCTCCCCCATGTTCTTTTTCGGTCTCGCCGGCGTCCCTGGGGCAGTTTTTCTACGCGTGTCGAACACGGCCGATGGTATGGTGGGATATCTTTCCGATCGCCATCGCCATGTTGGGTGGGCGGCCGCTCGCCTGGATGATTGCGTCCACTATGTGGTAGCACGGCTATCGGTGCCATTCATTCTTCTCTCTCTGGCCTTGCTGGGTAAGGATTGGCGTAAAGGGTGGAGGGCTGGCCGGAGAGATCATCGGCAGACTTCCAGTCCCAATAAGGGCTGGCCCATGGCCACCGTGGCTGGTGGTCTGGGGGTGAAGTTTGAAAAGGCTGGACACTACAGCATGGGGGAAGGGGATCTATCCTCCGACCCCATGGTTATTGGAGACACCATCAAGGTGATGAAGCTGACCGCAGTCCTATTCTTTGCATTGGTGCTGCTCCCTTTATTTATGCTCATGGGCATCCATGTCCAGCTGTCCCTTGAGGGTTTGCTGTTCGGTCTGATATAAGGTGATAGGTTGAATGAGTTCGATGTCAAGGTCCGTATTGAGGATAATGGGAAAAGACCGGTAGCGATCATGACGCTGCCGGGACGGTACAGGTTGCTCAGCTCCACCATTATGGGAGGGGGCTTTACCGAGACAGACACGGTGTTCTTCTACGAGGTGTCTCTTGGATATGACAACTCCTATCCAGAAGAGGATATGGAAAGGGTCCGTCGAAAGTTCGGTCTTCCGGATGATGCAGTTGGTTTCATGACTGCGGCGGATGTCCGCCGGGTCATTACCACCCGGAAGGAGGAGGTCAACGGGAAACAAGCCATCGCCGTCGCCACCGCCGGCGTGACCAATGCCGTCTATGCTGGAGAGCGCCTTCCCCAGGAACTTATTGATACCCTTCCTGCACACCAGCCGCCATCCCCCGGCACGATCAACGTTCTTGCGGTCACTGACACTCCCCTGTACGATTGCGGTCTTGCCAATGCATTTATCACCATCACCGAAGCCAAGACCGCCGCCCTTATGGACACCGGTGTGGAGGGAACAGGTACCACCAGCGATGCTGTTTCGGTGGCCTGCCCCAGAGGCGGAGGCAGCAAGTATGCTGGCACGGCCTCGGATATAGGTGTTGCCATGGCCAGGGCGGTGCGTTCAGCCGTGGCCGAGTCGATACGGAAATGGAACAATGGTAAGAAGGCGAAGGATTTCCTCACCCGGCTGGATGAGATGGGGGTAGGGGAAGAAGAGATGTGGGGGGCGGCCCGGAAGCTGTACGTGCCGGATCCTACCTGGGAAGAGGAAATGATCCATGAACGATTCTGCAGACACCTCGCGGTCCTGCGCAAGGATGTCAACGTCAACGCCATGATCTTCGCTGCCATCAACATGGAGGATATGGGCAAGCAGGACGCCATGTATGGGCTGGATGGGGGGAGGTTCATGGAAGATCCTGTACATCTGGTAGCGGATGAGATGTTGGGTATGGCCCTTTCCCAATATATCGCCGGGACCAAGGGTATGTTCGAATACGTCCGCTATGATAAGAAGAAGCCCGGCGTGCTGGGCGTGTTGGGGCCTTTCCTTGATGACATTGTAGCCTCTCTAATTGGAGGAATCATGTCGCGCATATACACCGAGCTGCTGGAGGGAGAGGATAAATTAGTTTCTTAGGCGTCCTGAAGGCGCAGCTGTCATTATTTACGGTAATTCCTGTCCACATTTCGGGTGAGGATGTCAACGAACTTTCCCGTCACTTTTGGACGGTGCCGTTTGTTGGCCTACTCTACGGCATCGTGGCCGGCAGCCTACTCCTCCTCATCGGATTGCTGGATCCCCTGGTGAGCGCGGTCATCACCCTATTTGCCATCCACGGGCTCAATCGTTTTCTACACTTCGATGGTCTCATCGATCTAGGCGACGGCCTCATCGCCACTGGGCCGCACGAGAAGCGAATGGCTGCCATGAAGGATACCCGTGTGGGGGCTGGAGGGGTCGGCTTTGGCCTACTATTCTCTATTCTTCTCATAGCTGCCCTGGCCTTTGTCGTCACGGGTGCCCCTTCTGCTGCCATGGTTTTCTTCCTTCCGTTGGCCATGGAGGTACTGGCTAAAAATTCCATGATCACCGCGGCCGCGGTGGGAAGGCCAAGAGAAGGAATGGGCAGCCCATTCGTAAGTAACACTCCGCCAGGTCATGCATTATTATCTGCAATACTGTCATTTGTTATTCTCTTACCAGTTCTGACTTATCTAACAGCATGGGAGCCATGCATGGCATTGTTCGTTGCTCTGCTGGTACTGGCAAGCTCCGTGACCGGAATAGTTGTGGCTGCACAGGCGAAAAAGAGTTTCGGCTACGTGAACGGGGACGTCCTGGGAGCGACCAACGAACTGGCCAAGCCCGTGGTGCTGCTGATCGGCATGGTGGGGGTGTTACTGTACCTGTCGATGTTCTCCTGACAGCGGGAGGCCGGGGAAGTCGTATGCGCGATGTCCCCGGCGAGAAGCCCCTGGTCCCTTTACTTGGCCGGCCCATGATCGACTGGGCGCTAGATGCGCTCCTAAATTCGGAAGGCATCGGCACCCTGTATGTTTCGGTAAGTCACAACGTTCCCCAGACAATGAAGCATCTGGCGGGCCTGGGCATAGAGGTCATCATGACATCTGGCACTGGTTATGTGTTCGATCTGGGGGAGGCCATGAATCACCTGCGGTCCGATGATGTACTGGTCTGCCCAGCCGATATGCCGCTCATAACTTCTCAGGGAATCGAAGAAGTGCTGGAATATTTCCGCCATGCCCGCGTCGCCTCGCTCTCGGTGGCCGTGCCTTCAAGCATCGTGAGATCGATCGGCGCGATACCCTCTTACACAGTTATGGCAGAGGGCCGCGAGGTCGTGTTATGTGGGGTCAGCGTTGTTGACCGGGAACTGATGCTTTCTGGGAATACGCTCAGCCAGGGATTCATGATCACCGAGGATGAGCAGTTTGCACTGAACGTGAACACGCGAGAGGAGCTGAACAGGGCGGAGAGTCTATTACGTCGCCGCAGGAAGAAGTGAGGGTCGATCGAACATCTGGCCCCGGGCGGTCGATCACGAACACGCGGTAACAATCCCGAAGAAATATCAGAATTATCCAGTCTGGACGTAAAAAGCTCTGGTAAATGATAGATAGGGGCGGAACGGGTCAAAATTAGCAGCGGCGCTTAAACAGCCCGCCAGCGGGCGATATGTTTGAGGAGAGGCACCATCGCTTTCTTGGCCATCATATGTATTGTCATCATCGCTGGGAGTATCTTTCTCTATCAGCAGATTCAGCAGAGGGATGCGCTGAGGAATGTTCAGATCAGCGTAGATGGAGTACAGATCGAGAGTGTCGATGCAGGTAGTGCGACCCTTAACATCTCCCTTCGGATAATCAATCCCAATTCTATTGCAGTCACCATCGACCGGACAGATTATACCGTGTTCATCAATAACGATAGCCTGGGAAGCGGAAAGAATCTACATAGGGTGACGATTCCGGCTGGCGGCTCCGTCATCATTTCTCAGCCCTTTACCGCCCCATATGTAGGAGCGACCCATGGCATTTGGTCGTACATGACACAGGATGAGGTAGACTGGAGAATCGTGGGAACGGCCTATTTCGATACGCCGCTGGGAACGATAGCGATCCCCTATGAATACAGTGGCACCGCCAAGACATGATGGGGCCGGCCACAAGGGAGGGTTGGTTCCGTTATGCCTTGGTATCGGCGGCACATTCATGGGGCCATTCCTTATTTTATCGTCTCACTCCTCGATGTTCGTTCTGATCGGTCATGGGCCAGACAGTATGAGGTGGCGCCACAAGTGCAGTGAAGGTCGATCTGATGGAGCAACTTTAAAATTGATCTAGCCCTGCCAGTCGAGCTTATACCTGGTGCTGAGATCGCCTCGACCAGGCGGAAGATCTGCCGAACCCGTAAGGTTCGAACCAATGGCCAATCTTATCTGCCATGGAGTCGAAAGATACGTTTTTCAAGGAAGATCTCTCCCTGCCATGATATTCTCGTTCATCATCGGCCATCATTTACTAACCCGCTCTCTAGGCTTCCATGTGTCTACCAGCCTGGATATCAGGATGGCCATGTAGAGAACGCCCGTGAGCACCTCCATGATGACCAGGCCTCTAGCCTCTTGAGTCATGGGTACAATATCGCCATACCCAAGCGTGGCCAGGGTGACGAAGCTGTAATAGATCATAACGGGAAAATTCATAACCGTGTCCGGTAGGACGGTGTCCTTGAATGAGCCTGGAGCCATAGACTCCAAGACGGTGAACACACTCGCCCATGTGAGCCCAATTAGAATATAGCCCGATATGGCCACCCAAACGGTGGTGGATGTGACGATCTTGGTCTGGAACAATGAACGTATAAGGAGAAGGGTTACCCAGGCGAGGGTCGCGCTCGAAAAGATATATGATGCAGTTTCCAGCACAATCTCGCCCGTCAACAGGGAGAGCCATCGCGCCGATATGGATAATATGAGGAAAAATAGGGCGATCAATTTAAGCCGTCTGTTGCCACGGATGGTCATGACGGCCGCTATGAGCATCACTGAAAACAGGGTTGTAAGGGCCACGGCGCCCGTCTCACCTTTCGTGAATGGGATAATGGTCATTAACATGGCCAATGATGCCCAGAGGCCGACATAGGTCAGCCTGGGTGAGATATACTTCCACCATTCCCGCAGCCTGTGAAGTATGGGTAACTGCGCACCATTCATCTTCACTCGTCCACCTTCCCGCCGTTACCTCGCCCGCAACCGGCAACACCCACGGAGGGGTCTGGTTCATCATACGTATGGACGGAGTAAATAATCCATTTACCACTGTCCCGCTCGCTCATTGCTTCGTTGTATGTTCACGTCACAGCCGTCTCGCATACTTCTTGGAATTAAGAAAATGAGGAGGGCCAGTGGTGAGGCATACTGATCATGGCGGCAAACGTCTCAGGTCGACATGGATCGCACTGGCCCCATGGGGTGGTAAACATACTGGGACAGCATTTTCTCGGTCTCGAACGGCTGGGGTACATTCTCCCATACTACTCCTCCTCCCGAATGGAGTCGGAGGCCAGGTTGCCTTTTAATCATCCCGCCGACCTCTGCCGAGGTGGCGATGGTTATATCTCCAAAGCCGAAGAGCCGTTCCAGCATGGGCTGGTTTAGTGAGATGTTCTGTACCTTGTCCAGACCGGTATCGTTGAAATGGCGACTCAGGAATCCATACTGGCTGATGATGCGCCGGTCGGTGAGAACGAACACGGTATTCCTCCACTGGAGGTAGGTGATCAGGAGTGGCAGCGCACCAAGGACCACTGGGATAAAGACCAATACATCCAGGGAACGGTCGATGGAGACCAGAAAGGCGACGATCACGCCTGCAATCGCGGCAGGTATCCCCAATCGTCTGTCGAATGGTATCAGCAACCCTGCCAGGATAAGGGCGATCACCAGGTATAGTACGCTGCCATCATAGGTCAATATAATACTGGCAAAAATGAGTGCCAGAATGATCATTGCCAGGGGCTTCAGCAGCACCACGACAATGGCCGGTCTACTCTCCCATATTATCTTCTCACCGGGCACAAGGTGCCTGCCGTCCAGCATATTTCGTGTGTGCAGCTGAACTGCTTCTGTCGATGCCTGGGCAGTCATATCGCGCCTCCGCCTGGCGGTCGAGTCTACCCCGGCCCATTGTCATCCACATGGGGCCGAAAGTTGACAGACCGCAATATAAATTCACGTCAGAAATGAGTATATTATAATTCCTAATCTAGGCAATTGGGTGGAATCGTTAACGTCGGCGACGAACTCGTAAAAAAAGGAAAGATTTGGGGGGCCTGGTGACTCAGCGTCGTGAGACCAGGCGGGCGTAGTTCTTTTCTATCTCATCGTTGAGACCGTGAGATGTGACTCGCCCTTCGCTGCTGGCCATAGCGGCGATGCATGCTCCTCCTGCTCCCACACCCTCCTTCACCAATCCAGTCTCATAGATCTTGAGACCGTCGAAGCGGGACAGGGAGAAGTTCAGGTTCGCTGCCAGTACCGGGACTTCGGCTATCTGGGAGACGAGGTGGCACAGATCGGAATGTTCATCTTCGGCTACCCAGCGTGTTGTGCCGATGGCCACGTTATCCAGCACCGTGTCATCCATGCCCTTGAGGACAGCGAGCACGGCGGCCATCTGAGTGCCTCCCGCCATCAGGACAGGAATGCTCTCGGCAGCTCCGGCGATCAGCCCAGCCGCCGGCGCCATCATCGGATCCCCCAATGCCTGAACCGCAGCCATGGGGTCGAGCTTAAGCGCTTCCCGGCTTAATCCACAAGCGTTGATCCCTTCCTCCACCACTTTTTGCTTGAGATCATGAGGGTTTACAGGGAAGGTACTGGAGACTTTGCCATTGGCATCATAGCCTAGAGCGGTAAGCACGCCAAGCGCGGTGGTCGTCCCGCCGGGGACAGATTCTGCCACCACCAGACAATCTGTGGTTTTGGCCAGGTTCTTCCCTGCCACTACGGCGCGGTCGTATGTCCTCTCGGCGTTCTTGACGGACTTTCCGGTGCGGATGTCCTCACCTGGATTCCCATCAACCTCAAAATAGGGAGCGTGGGGTTTAACCCTCAGGCCTCCGTTCAGGACGAAGACGGGCATGGGTGCCAGCTTCAGGGCAGACATGGTGATGAGTCCTGGAGTGGGAATGCCATCAGGGGTGATGGGCACCCCTTCAATGCACTTGCACCTTCCATAATAGAGCAGCTCCATGTCTGCGGCAGGCGTATAATCGGTAATATCGGGATTGGCCCCTGCTGCTGAGATGCCAGGTATTTTGGCAGTGTCCGTATTGGCGATCACGCAGCAATAGGTGGGGGTCTTGCCCCAGAACTTGTCTATAAATTCCTTCCCCTTCTCCTCTTCTAAACAGAATGTTACATCTTTAGGGACCTTAAACGTCATTCACATCAGCCTCGCACTAGTTGGACTATATATCCAACCGCATGCTCACAGAGCTATTTATACTCTGCTCGGAGATGATTAATCTTAAGAAAGGATGTTTTTGGCCAGGCCCTTTAATGGTAGATATTGGGAATTATTCTCGCAGAATCGCATCGTGGGATGATTGGGTTCGATGACCTCAGATATCGCGAAGGGCACATTGGTACGGAGATGCTCTCCGCTAAGGGAAGAAGTCCCATGATCGACGATAAGTGCGACCCTGTATCCGATCAGTAGATCTAGATTCTCCATGAGAATGTCATCCACCTCTCTGAGCATGCTGACTTTCTGGTCTGGTGCCCTCCGGTGGCTAATGTCATCAGTTTCTTCGACATGCATAAGCACGTCGCCGGAGCGGAGCATGCGGAACGCTTCCTGGAACCCGCTCCACATATTGTCCACAACCTTGCGGCGCATTTTCAGCAGCCCCCCCACTCCCAGGGCGGAAGGGCTCTTGGAGATCATGTCCATGCTCTTGGCTTCGGGAATGCACCGATGCTTCTCGCCCTGCTCGAGAGCTCCTCCTCCCCATGGGAGGATGGTCAGCCCATCCATATCTCGAGAGGTCTTGTGGATAAACTCGCCGAAGTCGCCCAGATCAACCACGGGGCCTGGAATGGGGGCGGGCGGTGAGGGGAAATCCCAAATCTCGTCGGAGTCGACAGTCATAACTCCCCTACCATCCTCATAGAAGTAGAAGCGAGGGTTAAGGTCGCCCAGCATGTCGAGATTATGTACAATGGCCTCCTGGAGGGATGAACCCATCTGTGGAGACACGCGGTAGGCCCACTCTATTGACCCACTCGTCATTTGCACAGGGGAGAACCGGTATGCGATCCTGTGTGGTTTCACCGGCACGCCCAGGCCTATGGCCTCGATCAGGCCACGGGGTGTTTGCAACCGCTTCCCGGTCAGGAATTCAAGAAGAAAGAGGTGAGTGTATTCTCGTCCATCGGTTTGGCCGAGGACGCCATGACTCGCCACCATATCCATGAATGGCTTCTCGAAATATCCAAGGGGGGTGTGGCCACCCAGTGTGGGAACCTGTTCGTCGGCAGCTCCGTCGAGGAGAATTATCAGAGTGTTCATTAACTTCCCCTTTATTGGTAAGATTGATGATATGGAGTTTGGATAATAAATCTTGCTTAAGATTAGAATTCTTGAGATTGACTCTTAGATGGTAGAGGAGTTGAGGAAAGTAAATAGCCTATCCTTGAATACGGGTCGGGATAAGGGGCTATTCCATTGAGGGACAAGGTATGGTAGGAAGGTCAGGACATCCACTCCTTCCAGAAGATATTTGGGCATTCATAGACCTCCCGTATGATACCGGCTGTCAATATGCAAGGTGAGACGGCGATGTTACGAACATCTCCGTTGCTGGTAGTTGAGAATGCTCCATTCAGAGAAAGGAAGTACTGGTAAGGGCCAGTGGGGCGGAATATCCCCTTGTCAAGATTCTTGGAATCGCCCGCCCCACTGGCTCCCAGAAATATACATACTATAGAAACATCATTTTTGCCCGCTTTTTAATCAATAATTCGCATTATCTCCGCGTCATTCGTTTAGTATTCTATTGGTCTCGTTATTGATAACCAGATTGGAACGTATTTGAGGGTAGATGGAGAAATCAGGGTAGAATCACTCAAAAGGGATGAGAAATAAAATGAACATAACAACCGATGAGTTTCTTTCACTCGCCAAAAAATACCAGGCCCTTGGGTCATCAACCCAGACCCTCCTGGAGGATCTCAGGAAGGGCTCACGCAAGGTCCAGGACGGCGTCCGTCTGCGACAGCTCTATGAATTCCTCCTTGATCTCCAGTTCGTGCAGGGCGAAAATAGCGACATCCACGATCTCTCTGCGAAGGTCGGCCGACTGCTGGCCGAGCTCCAGGATGAAGAGGAAGAGAAGATAGTGGATGAGCGATGGGTCCCCGAGAAAGGCTTCCCCGGGGCTACCCTGTGGCTCCAGAGGGAGGATGAAAAGTGGACGATCGCACCCTCTCCCCGCGAGGGCGCATGCCTGGGGAAGTGCGTTAGGGACCTTGGCTCGACCAAATGGTTCGACAATCCACTGCCCCTTCTAGTCGATGGCAACCGTTGAAACCTAACCCCTTACCTTTTTAAGGGCTACTGCCGCCTGCCCGCTGGATATGCCTCCGTCCCCGTTGGGCAGGCGGTTGTGGCAGACGAACTCCAGTCCTCTTCTTTCTACCATATCCTTGACCATTTCAGCGATGGTCCCATTGTAAGATACTCCTCCAGTGAGGCCTATGCGCCCCACTCCCTGTTCTGTCGCAGTGTCGGCAGCTGCATCCACCATCGACTCAAGCAGGGCAGCCACGAAGGAATGGGCAAGATCCTCTCGGGAGCCCCTGGCCTCAGTGAGCTGACGGAAGAGATCCACCGTTTGTATTATGTCGGACCGTCGTTCCGCGACCAGCGGTACAGAGCGCCGGCCACGCTCCAGGAAGGGTTCCAATTTCATGGCCGGTTCGCCGTCATAGCTCCTCTTCTGGCATATTCCCAGGTGGCAGGACACGGCGTCAAGCATCCTGCCAAAACCAGTTGTCAGAGGCGAGGATGTCATGAGCTTGGAGAGCACATCGGCATCCCGATCACTGAAATAGGGCAATGGAAGATCCGCGAGCGCCGATAGCGCAAACACCAGGCGGCGAGGGTCCCGCACTGCCATCTCTCCGCCCAGCAGGGGGAATCCTTGCAGATGAGCCACTCGGGTAAAATCCTCAAAGGTGGTGTGGAGAACTTCTCCTCCCCATGCCTGGCCGTCGGAACCATATCCTGTACCGTCAAGGGTCAGGCACACCAGCTCATCCACTCCCGCATCCACCATAAGTGAGGCAGCATGTGCCCAGTGATGTTGCACCTCTATCAGTTCAGTCCCTGCCTGGCGCGCCATCTCCCTGGCCAGCTTACGATTGGTGTAGCCAGGATGAAGGTCCATGGCCACGGCGTCGAGGTTGTCGATGCCGAGTAGCCGGCGGAGATGATCGATCGCCGCACCTAGGAAATCGATCACTCGGGGAGAATCGCCGTCGCCGATGAACTGTGTCGTGAATAGGCGGCCATCCCCGGTCACCGTCCCGGTAAGATTCTCCTGCGCCCCCACCCCCACCGCCTGCCCCTTCATGGGGATATCGATGGGCGAGGGAATGTATCCTCGAGATCTGCGCATAAAGAATGTTTGCTCTCCGAACGCCCGTACCACCGAATCATCACAGCGATTGGCGATCTCACGGTTATGCATCAGGTAGAGGTCGGCACGGAGGTCCAGTGCATCGGAATCCCGCAGCACCATGGGCTCGCCGGGAACATTTGCCGAGGTCATGACAAGGGCATCCTCTGTAAGGTGATGGAATAATAGATGTTGCATCTCGGTATAGGGAAGAAATAATCCTACGTTGCCTAGCCCAGGAGCGATCGCTTCGTTCGCAGTCTCATCTGTCTTGGGGACCAATACCACTGGACGATGGGGCGAGGTGAGCAGCTCGATCTCGCGCTGATTCGGTCGCCCGTACTTCATGGCTGCCTTGAGGTCGCGTACCATCACTGCGAAGGGCTTCTGATGGCGATGGTATCGTTCTCTCAATCGTGGAATGGTTCCCAGGGTGCAGCAGATGTGCATACCGCCCCATCCCTTGGTCATCCCTATGGCGCCATGTTGCAGTCGTTCTGCAAACATCGCCACGGGATCTCCCTGAGTGAGTCGTTTCCCATCAGGGTCAAGAAGATAGTACGTTGGTCCGCAGCGGGGGCAAGAAATGGTCTGATGGTGGAATCTCCGTGCCGTTGGGTCTTCATATTCACTGCGGCAATCGGGGCACATGGGGAAGTTTTGCATGGTGGTACTATCTCTATCATAGGGCAAGTCTTCGATTATGGTGAATCTAGCCCCGCAGTTGGTGCAGTTTGTAAATGGATATAGGTAGCGTCGTTCGCCAGGCGTGAACATCTCCTTTAGACACTCTGGGCACATCGCCGAGTCGTTGGGAATCCACGCCTTTATGCCCTGATGTGCTGGGCACAATGCGGAATCCCGTCTCGACATCACAATGTTCGCTCTTGATGATCTCCACCGAATCGATGGTGGCCAGGGGAGGAAGTTCAGCCATCAGGCGTCTCACAAGTTCCTCGGCCCCATCATCTACGGCGATCACCACATCAGAGCCATTATTCCGCACCCATCCCCTCAAGCCCATGGAGGTTGCGATACGATGCACTGTTGGCCGAAAGCCTACGCCCTGCACCACTCCACGGACAATAATCTTCATGTCCGCTCTCTATATCAGATTGTTATATGGCCTTTTCCGAGAACCGTATAAATATCCGGGAAGGTATGGATGCGGCTGCAGGTATATATGGCCGACAAGAGTGAAGTCAGAGAGGATTTGAGGTACACAGAGGGCGACGAATGGGTGAAGGTGGAAGGGGCGAACGCCCGCATCGGCATCACCGATCACGCCCAGTACCAGCTCACCGAGATAGTGTTCGTGGAGCTGCCCAGTGTAGGTGATAAGGTCAAGGAAGGGGATGTCCTTGGTCAGGTTGAGAGCGTGAAGACTGTCGCCTCCATTCATGCACCTGTAAGCGGTGAGATCGTGGAGGTCAACGCCGAGCTTGAGGACGCTACCCAGTTGCTAAATGAATCGCCCTATGAGGAGGGTTGGGTTGCCGTCATCAAGATGGATGACCCCTCATCTGTAGAAGGACTGTTCGACGCCGCGGCCTATCGTGAGAAACTAGGCGAATAAATCAATTCCTGATCGGGCCAATAATAGGGTTGCGGAGGCCTCAGGCTCCCGCTTCCCTGGCGGCGTCGGGACACTCGCAGCAACTTCTTTCTTTTGGTATCTTTGGGAGTGTGGCAGCGATTAGCTTGCGCACCCGGTCGATGTTCTCAGACATGACCCTGAGGACGATGTCGATACCCACGGGCTCCTCGGACCATACATCGTAATCTGTAATCATGGCCAGAGACGTGTAGCATATCTCTGCCTCTCGGGCCAGCTGGCATTCTGGCACCAGAGTCATTCCGATGACGTCTGCGAAGTTGCGGAACATGCGTGACTCGGCACGGGTGGAGAATCGAGGACCCTCGATGCACACGTATGTGCCGCTATCGTGAATAGGTAGTCCGAGCCGCCGCCCTTCTGATGCGAACAGGGCCCCCATTTCCTTACAGAATGGGTCGGCAGTGCTGATGTGTACGGTCTTGGCGCCATCGAAGAAAGTGTACTCTCTTCTCTTGGTGAAGTCAATGAACTGGTCGACAACGACGATCTCGCCTGGCTTGTAGCTTTCCTGTAGTGATCCGACCGCACAGGGGGATATGATGCGCTCGACGCCCAGATGTTTCATCGCCCAGATATTTGCCCTATAGTTGATCTTATGGGGCGGATGAACGTGCCCGGTGCCGTGGCGGGGAAGGAATGCAACCTCCACTCCATCCATATTCCCGACAGAGATGACATCAGAGGGAGCTCCGTATGGAGTGGATAGGGCCACCCGCTCCTTGATGTCGAATATCCTGGGATCATAAACGCCGGTGCCACCGATGATGCCAATACGTGGTGCCATGCTCTAGAAATAGGCCATGCGGATATGAACTTGACGAAGGATGAAAGCGAGGATTTATGATTGGACTATATCATCCCGGGATGTGAGTATGAACAAGCTGGAAATAAATCCCGTAAGAGGCATCAGAACCTTTCCCTCGTTCCCTGTAGTCATGGCAGTGGTGGGGAGAGAGGAAAATAACATTATCACAATATCTCTGGTTCACGTCTTCTCATTCAGTCCGCCTCTTGTTGGCGTGGGCATCTCACCTTGCAGGTATAGTCACGAACTATTCCATCGCTCTCCCGACTTCACGCTTAACATACCTTCCAAGGGTTTGGTCGAGGAGACGCTCTTCTGCGGTGAGAAGTCAGGTAAGGATATGGATAAGTTTGAGGAGACTGGACTCACTCCGGTCCCGGGCAAACGGGTGAGCACCTCCACCATCGCAGAGTGCCCAGTGAGCTTCGAATGCAGGAAGGTCCATACATTCGACACCGGCGACCATACCTGGTTCATCGGCGAGATCGTTACTGCCAGTATAGGTGAAGGGTACGACCGCGAGAATGCTCTTATCTATTGGGCCGGTGAATTCAGAACCATCGGGGAACTCATCCGGGGCCGCTGACGCTTGGTCCTAGACATCAATCTCACCGGGCCGCAGCGATGCATACCTTTCATTGTCGACCAGATCTAATCTACATATGAATCAGAATAGCGCATCTCCTTTCTGTGCTCATCCTCAACCGGCGTTCAAAAGAGCTCATTAGAGGCGCTGCGATACGCCTGTGTCTTTACTTCAGGACATCGTAGTAATCGGAATCTAGCTAGAATAATGTCCCCCATCAACCCGGCCTGCTATTGTGGGAGCCTAGATCTTTGCCCGGGAGTATGAACCCAGCACCTTGACGAACACTGCCTTTCGCACCAGATCCTTGAGTGCCTCGGCCACTGCGGGGTCGTTCATATGTCCGTCGATATCCACGAAGAAGACGTATTCCCACGCGCGTCCCCTCCGAGGGCGTGACTCCACCTTCGTCATGTTGATGCCCCGCGAGGCAAAGCAGCCCAGCGCCTCATACAGTGTGCCGGGCACATTGCGAGTGGCAAACACCACCGAGGTCTTGTCCCCCTGTTCGAGCAGGCGGGGGGCCTTCTGCAGAGCGAAGAAGCGGGTGCGATTATCGGCACTGTTCTGGATCCCATCAAGCAGAACCTTCATTTTGTAGATCTCGGCGGCCCGACGGGAAGCGATGGCTGCTTCCTCTTTTCGTCCCCCATCACGAACCATGCGCACGCTCCCGGCAGTATCAAAGGAAGGCACTCTCTCCCACGCGGGATGCCTGGATAGTAAGTCGCGGCACTGCCCCAATGCCTGTGGGTGAGAATACACTCGACGGACGTCCTCCATCCTGGCCGAGGGATGAACTATGAGGCAGTGCACCACATCGACCACGACCTCGCCAACGATAACAAGATCGCTCTCAAGAAGCAGGTCGTTCACGATGGTCACGCTGCCTTCCACCGAGTTTTCCACTGGCACCATGGCACGGTCTGCCCGCCCTTCTTCCACCGCCCGGAAAACGCTCTTGAAGTCAGGACAGGGCACGGTAACAACCTCCCCGAAGAAACTGGCCACGGCGTCCTCCGAGAACGCTCCCTGCTCTCCCTGAAAAGCCACCCTGAACACATCAACCACCGAAAAATTCCTGATGGATTGTCCGGGTGGTCATGGCGAGGTCTTCGCGCCTCACCGTGAAGGTGAGGGCAGTGGCGGATGCGCCGGCGGATATGAGGGAGACATTGATGCCATTGGCGGCCACGATGCTGAAGACCTTGCCTGCGATGCCCTCACGTTGACTTAGCCCTTCACCGACCAGACATAGTAAGGCAATATCTCGGAAAGTCTCGATGCGGTCGATCACGCCCTTCTTTGCTTCGCCCAACACATTTTCGGCCCTTTCCAGGTCGCTCTCTTCGATAAGTAGTGAGATGCAGGTCTGCGAGGTTGCCGCGGAATAGACATTAATTTCCGCACTGGAAAGTAACATGGAGATCTCAGATAGCACGCCGCTTTTGGAACCTATGCCGGCGCCGTAGGCCTTGATCATGGCCACATTGGGCATGCTGGAGATAGATTTGATGACCCTGCTATGTTCTACCCTCGTAGGACATATGGCAGTGCCTTCATACTCTGGTTTGAAGACGTTTCTGACCCGTATGATGATATCCTTCTCTTTGGCCGGTTCTACCGTGCGTGGGTGCAGTACCCGCGCTCCGAAATAAGACAGCTCTGCCGCTTCCTCATAGCTCAGGGCGGGGATGGGAATAGCCTCTTGGACCACCTTGGGATCGGCAGACATGAACCCATCTACATCCTTCCAGATCTCCAGTGCATCTGCGTCGATGGCGTTGGCGATGATGGAGGCGGAATAATCGGTTCCATTCCGCCCGAACAGCGTGATGTAGCCTTCGGGGGTCTTGCCGAAGAAACCAGTTACCACGGGCACTTCCTTCTGCCTGAACATCTCGTGGATGCGGGGGGCCACATTGCTACGGGTGAGTTCCATCTCTACAGTGGCCGAGCCGAACTGTCCATCGGTGATTATGCCTAGCTCATCTGCCTCTATTGGAACGGCATTCACGCCCATATCCTGCAGCATTGCCGATAGGACGATGACGCTCATGCGTTCCCCAAAACTCTGGACCAGATCTCTGGTCCGGGGGGTAAGCTCCTCAAGATAGATGATGCCATAGAGCACCCGCTCCAGCCTGACCAGTTTATCTGTCAGCAGCTGGACTGCCTGTTGCTTGATATCCATGCTCCCCACCACTTCGACGAGAATTTTGAAGTGGCGGTCGCGAAGGCTGCCAACGAATCTTTGGACTTCTTCCTCCCTGCGCACCTTTGACATAAACTCTAGCAGGGCGTCGGTAATTCCTTGAATGGCTGAGAGGACGATAACCTTCTCCTCATTGTCGGAGGCGATGATGGCACCTACCTTTCTCATCGATGGCCCATCTTTTAATGAGCTGCCCCCGAACTTCAGCACCTTCATCTATCTTGGATCCTCCGGGTTATCTCCCTAGGGTTGCGTTGGACGCATTGCACTGCTTCTTCTCTAGTCAATCCGGCTCCCATAGCTATTACCATGGCTCGTTCTTCCGAGATCAGATCTCCGGGAGCATGGCAGTCCGTATTGATCACCATCTTGGCCCCGACTTCACGGGCCTGCCTGACGACATGTCCATTGGTCATGCCATGTGACGGACGTGAGGTTATTTCCAATACGACCCCGTTGTCTGCGGCCGCCTGGGCGTCTTCTATGGTGATGAGGCCCGGATGTGCCAGAATATCAACGTCGGGATTATTCGCCGCTGCACGGTTGGTCCCGCGCTCTACTGGTTCAGAAATGGTCTCTCCATGTACCACAATGATCTCAGCGCCAGCCTTCCTGGCCCTGGCCACCATGGCATCTAGCCTGGCCACGGGGATATGGGTGAGCTCGCATCCTACCAGGACGTCAATGTCCCACTCGCTGGCCAGGGCAGCATCTTTCTTCGCCTCGTTTATGATGCGGTCGATGTTGCTCATGGAAGCATGATCGGTAATGGCGATGGCCTCATGCCCCATGATCGCAGCCCTTCTTGCCAGCTCTATGGGCAACAGCTCTCCATCGCTGAAAAGTGTGTGAGTGTGGAGATCGATCCTCATTTCTTGGACCCCCGGTGCCTTTGGCTGAGCTTGCGGTATACCTCACTTACAGGTAATCCGAGATACTCAAACAGAACCATCTGGTGGTAGATCAGGTCGGCAGCCTCCCAGATCTGAGCTGACCGGTCATTGCCCTTGCCAGCTATGGCCAGTTCACCTGCTTCCTCTACCACCTTCTTTAGCACCAGGTCCTCGTCGTTTAGCAACTTATTGGTGTAGCTACCCTCCACGGGATGTTCCTTGCGGTCTCGAATTATCCTTTTGAGGCGTGGAATTATTTCCGCAGTGCTGGCAGTATCGCCGTGCAGCACTTCTTCGAAGCACGAAGGCCTATCCAGATGGCAAGCGTTGCCTGTTTGCCTCACCCGTACCAATAATGTATCGGCATCGCAGTCGGTCTGGATGGAGACGATGTCCTGGACATTGCCGGAAGTCTCCCCCTTCATCCACAGTTGCTGGCGGGAGCGGGAGTAAAAATGGGTCCGTCCTGTCTGGATCATCTTTTCGTAAGACTCTTCATTGGCATAAGCAAGCATCAGGACCTCATTGGTCTCAGCGTCCTGTACGATGGCAGGAATAAGTCCATCTGAATTATATTTGAGGGTGGTCAACGTACCAATACTCCTTTATCACGAAGGTATTCTTTCACCTGACCAACAGTGAGGGTGCCATAATGGAATACCGAGGCTGCCAGTGCCGCGGACGCGTCAGTCTGGTGGAATACATCATAGAAGTGCTCCAATCTGCCGCAGCCACCTGAGGCGATGATTGGGATATTGACTGCATCGGCAACGGCGGCGGTGAGTTTGAGGTCATAACCGTCGGTAGTGCCATCGGCATCCATGCTGGTAAGGAGGATCTCTCCGGCCCCATGGTCCTCTGCATCCATCGCCCACTCCGTTGCATCCAGCTCGGTGCGCTTGTGCCCGCCATGAGTATAGACCTTCCAGCCATTTCCTTCACGTTTGGCGTCGATTGCTACCACTACACACTGCCGTCCGAATGCCTGAGAGCATTCGGTTATGAGCTCTGGGGTTTGCACAGCTGCCGAATTCATGGATACTTTATCTGCGCCGGCCCGGAGGGCGGTGCGCATATCTTCACATGACCGTATTCCCCCTCCGACGGTGAGAGGAATGGATAATTTCTCTGCCGTATGCTCCACCATCTTCAAGAGGGTCTTTCGCGCCTCCACCGATGCGGTAATGTCCAATACGACGATCTCATCTGCCCCCTGGTCTTCATATATTCTAGCCAGCTCGGGCGGATGCCCCACTCCCTTGAGGTTCTGGAACTTAACTCCCTTGACAACCTTGCCGTCGGTGACGTCAAGGCAAGGAATTATGCGTTTGGTCAGCAGTTTCATTCCCTCCTTATGGCGACAGCGTCTTTGGTGCTTAGCACATCTGCCCTCAGGGCCGAGGCCTGTTGCAGCGCCATCCCCAGGGCCTTGAAGGTGGCCTCGATGATGTGGTGATCGTCAAATCCTCGATGGATGATGCCATGGAGTGTGATCCCGGAGGACATGGCGAACGAGCGGAAGAAGTGAGTGTATAATGTATCGGGACAGTCCACGTCGGCATAGGGGCGATCGATGATGTCCAAGGATACCGTGACTAGCGCATCATCCATGGGAACCATGACTGATGCGATGCGCTCAACCGGCTGATCTCCCAGGGCCTCTCGGTACGCTGTACCTAGGGCTATTGCGACATCCTCTATGAGGTGATGCGTGTTGTCACCAGAGGCGGTGAGCTTGAGGTCGAAACTGGCATATCTGGTAAGGGTCTCAAGCATGTGACGGAGGAACTGCTCCTCTGTTGTGATCTCCGAATGGCCAGTTCCATCGATCATAAGTTGGAGAGCGATGTCTGTCTCTCGGGTCTTTCGGGTGAGCCTGGAGCTCCTCATGCCTTCACCTTCCACACGTCCTCTGCCTTAATGGTGCCGGCGTAGAGGGCCAGGCCGACGATGGCGGAATCGATTCCCAGCGCCTTGAGTTGAGTTAAGTCCTCTAGTGTGGTTATTCCTCCCGAGGCGATGACTGGATGGGGGCACATTTCTTTGAATTGTTTAATCTCTGTCAGATCGATGCCCGCGGCCTTCCCTTCCACGTTGATATTGGTATGTAGCACTCCGGCCAGGGGGAGGTCGGCGGTCCTCTCAAGAATGTCCTTCACTCCTCGCTCGGAGCTCTCCCGCCACCCATGGACCTGTATCTTACCATCCCGGAGGTCCAGCGCCAGCACTATCTTATTATGATTGGAGAGGGACAATTCCTCAAGCCACTCGGGGTCGGTTACCGCCCTCGTACCTACCACCACTCGCGATGCACCTAGATTGAGCAAGAGCTCGGCGGCTTCAATGGTGCGAATGCCTCCACCGATCTGGATTGGTATATCGACTCGAGATATGATGGATTTTATAGCCTCGAAATTGTCTCCCCGACCCATCGCCGCGTTCAGATCGACCACATGGATCATACGGGCACCCTTACTCTCCCATTCCAATGCGACCTCGTGAGGGTTGTGAAGGGAGACCTTCTCTGTGCCGGGTTTCCCCCCGACCAGGGTAACAACTTTTCCATCCAATATATCCACTGCTGGAATGACATTCATAGCTTTGCCTCAAGATATTTCACGAAGTTGCGAAGGAACACTGCCCCGGAGGAGCCGCTCTTCTCAGGGTGGAATTGCACTCCTAGCACATTCTTCTTTCTGAACATGGAAGGTATCCCTCCATGATGATCTGTGGTGCCCACCACTATATCCTCAGTAGGGCAACCGTAATAGGAATGGGCGAAGTAGAAATACGGGGAAGTGACGCCTGCGAAAGAGAGATCATCAGTACAAACCTCGTTCCATCCCATATGAGGAACGCGATCGGTACCTAGCTTGATCACCTTGCCCTTCATAAATCCGAGGCCAGGAAGGACACCCTCCTCGCTGCCCTCGAATAGTACCTGCGCTCCAACACAAATGCCAAGACAGGGAGTACCTGCCTCGAGGCGGTCTAGTATGATATCACGGTATGGCTCCAGCCCGCGCATGGCGCTGTCGAAAGCTCCCACTCCAGGAAGGACGATGGCGTCGGCATCGAGCAGGTTGCGCATGTTTGACTCAACTACTGGCCTGGCCCCAGCAAGCTTGAGAGCCTTACGGATGGAGTGGAGATTGCCTACTCCATAGTCGGCAATGGATACCTTGACCCGGGGCCTTTGACCAATACGGTAAGAATCAGTGGATTCAAAATACTTTACCGACCGCCGTATGGTCACCATGTCTCCAGCACCTCTTCGAGCCTGGACAGAAGCATGGCGTTGAGTTCCTCAGTGCCCACAGTTGTGCGGGCGCAATCCTCCAGCAGACGGAGCTTGCCAAAGTCACGAATAAGCACTCCCCGATCAGCCAGCTTTGCCACGAGCTCGGATGAGGGGACGGGGCATTTGAACAACACGAAGTTGCTCTGTGATGGGAAGGGCTTCAGCCCCAATGCATTCAGTCCGCGGGACAGCTTTTCTCTCTCCCGTCTCACCAGCTCGATGGTGGCATCGATGTACTCCCGATTTTGTAATGCAGCCATGGCTGCCCGTTCGGAAATGCGATTCAATGAGTAAGGTATCTTGACCCTCTGCATTTGATTGGCCATCTTTGGGTTGGAGGCCATATATCCGACCCTTAGGCCCGCCATGCCATAGGCCTTGGAGAACGTCCGAGTCACTATCAGATTCTCAAAATCGTTCACGCGAGATATGAACGAATCGTCGGCGAACTCACCATATGCTTCATCCACCACTACTGGGCCGTCGTGCTCCTTAATTACCTGCTCCACCGCACGCCGATCGAAGGTGTTGGCGGTGGGGTTGTTGGGAGTGCATAGGAGAATGACCTTGCCTTCCCGTTTCAGCAGTGCATCGGCGTCCAGCTGGAATCCCGGCTTGAGGTCGACGGTGTCGAATCTCCCGGCATTGATCTTTACAAAGAAACTGTGCAGCGAGTAGGAAGGATATGGTGAGATGACTGTCTCGCCCGGATTCATGTAGGTCTTGAAGATTATATCCAGTACCTCATCGGAACCGTTGCCGACCACGAAGTTGTCAGCCGAGATACCATAGGTCTCGGCGAGCGCCTCGCGCAATCCATCAGAATAGGGGGCGGGATATTGATTAAGATCCATATCCGCACACTCCCTGAGCACATCTCTTAAAACGGGATTCGGTCCAAGAACGTTGGTGGAAGTGTCCATGCGGACTGCTTTCACCTTGGGATTGTAGTAAAGTGGTATGTTTCGAACGGTCTCTCTAGTCCAGGTATCTGTCATGATATCACCTATGGGACCATCCGGTCGATGGGCACAATAAGTATGCCTGTCGCCCCCAGACGCTTAAGTCTGTTCACCGAGTCATATATGCAGGACTTGTCAACCACCACATGGATGGCCACAATATCTTCTCGGCCGACTATGTTCATTACCGTCGGTCCAGCTACTCCGGGAAGGAATGCGCGAATCTCGTCCAATGCATCCGTTGGCACATCCGCCATGAGGTATCGCTTGCCCTCGGCGGCAATCACGCTCTGGATGGCTGAGGCGAGATCAGTCATCTCCCGTTCCTTACTGGCAAAGCTCTTCTTCGAGGCGATGAGGACCGCCTGAGACTCGGCTATGACGGCGATCTCGCGGAGATTATTGGTCTTTAGAGTGGAACCGGATGAGACCAGGTCGACGATAAGATTTGCCACGCCCAGGTGGGGGGTGACCTCGGCTGCTCCGGATACCGTGGCGATCTCAACCTCCTTACCATGTTCCTCGAAGAACTTCCTGGCCATGTTGGGGAACGAGGTCGCGACGATGGCTCCGTTGGGAACGTCATCGGTCCCACATACTCCCATGGATTCAGGAACGGCCACGGAGAGACGGCATCGACCATAATTAAGATCAAGCATCTTCTTGACATCCAACTCGGATTCCAGGACGAGGTCCCATCCTGTCACACCCATGTCAACCGCGCCCTTATGGACGAACCTGACTATGTCCTGCGCCCGCAGGAACATTACTGAGATATCTCCATTCTTTACGTGGGCGTAGAGTTTTCTCTCTCCGCCATTCTCTATTTCCAGGCCAGCCTGACGGAGGAGTTCAAGGGTCCTCTCATTCAGTCGCCCTTTGTTTGGCACGGCCAGCTTCAAAGACATTTATTCACCTTGCTAAAGCTCGAGAAGCTGATATTGTGTCATCATTATTAACCTATGTGGGAGGATGAAGTACAGCGTACCTATCCAGCAGTCTCGTAACGTCCTTTACCGAAAAAATTTGAGATGGGAATCATAATGCTCATGCAACGCATATCGTCTCTGAGAAATCATGAAGGTTCTACTCTCTACCCCGCCGTGGGAGACCACTGAGCTATGGCCTCCTCTAGGGCTGCTATACATCGCGGGTTCGGTGAAGCGGGAGCGTAAGGATGAGGTCGTAATACTGGACGCCTTCTGCGAGAACCTCACCGCCGAGCAGTTTGTGGCAAGGGTAAGGGAGGAAGCGCCGGACGTGGTGGGTATGAACTGCTCTACCCACACTTTCCTTACCGCCATGGATACTCTGGAGAGGGTCCATAATCAGTTGCCATCGGTTTATATTGTGCTGGGAGGATACCATGCCACCTTCGCTGCTCCTGAGATCCTCCGTGATTATCCCTTTATCGACTACATAATCAAGGGTGAGGCCGAGGTCGCCTTCCCAAAACTCCTTGAGCACATGGAGAATGGAACCGTACCGAAAGACGTGGAAGGCATCACCTATCGCACCGACGATTGTATCGTAGATAGGCCTTCCGTATTGATCGAGGATCTCGATGCACTGCCATTTCCTGATCGCACGATGCTAGGTGACGTTAGGTACGGTTACTTATTCCAGGGAATCCCCCTCACATTTGGCAAGTTTACCACGATCTCATCATCCAGGGGGTGTCCCTTTACCTGCTCTTACTGTTCCTGCTCTGCCTTCTCGGGAGGGCGGTGGCGATATCGCAGCGCCAGTAATGTAGTGGATGAGCTGGAAATGCTTTTCCGCCAGGGATATAGGGAATGCGTCTTCGTGGATGACAACTTCACTCAAAAGACTTCTCGGGTGGAAGAGATCTGTGATCTCATCGAGCAGAGAGGCATCAGAATGAAGCTCTACTGCGAGGGCCGTGCCAACCAGGCATCCCTTCCCTTGCTGAAGAGAATGAAACGGGCTGGATTCAACGTTATCTATTTTGGGGCCGAGTCGGCATCGCCTCATGTGCTGGATTATTATAATAAGAAGATTACCGCCGAACGGACCGCCCAGGCGGTGGCAAATGCCAAGAAGGCCGGCATGCTTGTGATAACATCATATATTGTGGGGGCGCCGGTGGAGTCAAAGAAAGATATCCATCACACCATCTCCTTCGCCGAGTCCCTGCGCCCTCATGGCGTCCAGTATAATGTGCTTGACCTCCTGGTGGGAACACCGCTGTGGGATAACCTGTTGGAGCAGGGAAGGGTGGGGCCAGATGACTGGAAGACCAATCATCGCGTCTATGAATATTATCCCGAACATGCCTCACAAGAGGAGCTGGAAGCGCTCGTTAACGATGGCTATGACTCATTTATCGGCGCGTGGAAGAGCGTTCAGGGACTCAAGGAGCTGATACACATTCTTCTGGTCAACTCCACTGCACGTAGTGTCATCCTTGGAAACATCCGTAATCCTGCCGCCCGAAAGGTTGTGACCGATGGTCTGAAGCAATTCTGAATCACTCCATTGAGGAACAGATTGTTAACGTAGGTGGTCCGATCATTCAGATCTAGTCACCCCTGGACCGGAAGGTCAGAGAGAATAGAATTGCCATGGCCAACAACAACATGGCCAGAAGGCCGAAGCCGCCTACAAAGGAGAGCGAGGAAGCCACCACTGCCCCCGTCACGATCGGTCCGGCGGCCTGTCCAATATCCATGATGGTGTTCAGGAACCCCATCGTCGAGCCGGAGCCGGAGCGGGTGCATAGATCAGACACCAGTGCCTGTGTGGATGAAGTGACGGCTGCGAACCCCACGCCAAAGATCACCGACAGAATGATGAGGATGGTAGGGTTGGCAGTTAGGGGAACCAGCAGGACCGAGACGCTGCCGAGCAACAGCCCCATGGCGATGATGCGTCTCCTTCCTGCACGATCGGACAGGCGGCCGAGCAAGGGTTTGATCAGCACGACGGTGACGAGTTGTGAACCGGTGATGAGAGTGATATAGGCCAGGCTGACACCTGCCGCGGCGGCATAGATAACAATGAAGA
>JAAYQQ010000017.1 GCA_012519255.1 Methanobacteriota archaeon
AGGCCATGGACAATGTGATCTCCATTTTCGACGTGACTGGAGAGTGCGATTCGATTGCCTGGGTGGCATGCACGAGTCGAGACCAATTCTCTGAATTGATCAAACGTATGCTAACCATTCATGGGGTCAAGAAGACCAACACGTATGTTGTGTTAAATCTGATCAAGGATCCCTTCCAGTTCATACCTCCACTCAACCTTGGTGGAACCCCCCCTTCCGACTGAAATGTCTTCTGATGGGATTTGGGCCCCATCATTATGATGGTTTTGGCACGTCTCATGAATGCGGTCCAGAGAAGTTATTGTAGCGCGATCCTGCATCGGGACATAACTTTTGATTATCATGATGGGAGTCGGATCAAACTCTCTTTGGCAAGAGCTTCTATAGCAGTGGAGCCAGCTCATATCTTGCGTCTGCCTCTCTGATCTGTGATGATAATTGCTGGTGATGACCTTCTATGACTTCCATCCTCAGAACTTCAGTGTGATAGGTCAGGACGCCTGTGAAAACATATATGATCTCCATCCGAGGTCATGGAGTCAGGCCATGCGGCGGCGGGGGCCATCCAACCGATCGCAACTTCCCACGTTCTCATGGGGGATCAGGGTGGTTAAGCCCCCAGTCATTGATGGGTCCGATTCCCTTAGGAATGTGGCGAATACCCTGGAATGATTGTGGATGGCCACTGGTGTTGGCGCATAGGGAATCGTTGTGCAGAGCATACGCTATCTATCAATCCCCAGCAATATATATGGGTAAGATGCCATCACAGGGTTAATTCCCTTGCCATGGCGGCCATTATGCCAACGTCTCTGAATGGGGCTGGAGCGGCAATACGAACCCGTTTATGGGTCGATGACCGAATGTTTTATCTTCGAGACACACATTGGCACGCCGAAACCCTGTATGACAGGGAGGTAACAAAATGATGAGAACGCACACTTGTGGAGAACTTAGGTCCGAACAGCTCGGTGAGAAAGTTAAGCTTGCCGGATGGGTCAGGTTCTCCCGTGACCATGGTGGCGTGCTATTCCTTGACCTCGCTGATGCCTATGGCACCACTCAGGTGGTGTTCGATCCCGAGGCCTTGAAGGACCGCACGACCATTGAGGGCTTGGAGAGTCTGTTCAAGACCTTTGGCCGAGAGTCTGTAATCTCGGTCCATGGTACCGTGCGCAATAGGGTGCCTGGTACGGAGGACTCCCGTAATCCCACCGGGGAGGTGGAGGTGCTTATCGAGGGTGCCGAGCTATTGAACTCATCCCGACCATTGCCGTTCGAGGTGGCCGAACAGAAAGGTTCTCTCCTCCCGGGCGAGGATCTTAGATTAAGATATCGTTACCTTGACCTTCGCAGGACTTCCATGTCCAACAACCTTCGTTTCCGTCACCGTGTTATCTCGGCGGCGCGTTGCTGTCTAGATGACGCGGGGTTTGTGGAGGTAGAGACGCCCATGCTCACCAGGAGCACCCCGGAGGGAGCGAGGGACTTCATCGTACCATCGCGTACATCCCCTGGTAGTTTCTATGCCCTTCCCCAGAGCCCACAGCTGTACAAGCAGATGCTTATGGTAGGGGGGCTGGACAAATACTATCAGATCGCGAGATGCTTCCGGGACGAGGATTCCCGTGCGGACCGGCAGCCCGAATTCACCCAGCTGGACATAGAGATGTCCTTCGTGGATGACCGTGACATTCAGGCCATTATCGAGAAAGTGCTGGCCAGGGTGTGGAAGGATGTATTTGGAAAGGATCTTTCCATACCCTTCCCGCGAATCACATATCATGATGCCATGCATAAATATGGTACCGATGCACCGGATATACGCTATGGTCTGGAGCTAAATGATGTCACTGATATCGTGCAGCGTTCTAACTATAGCATCTTCCAGCGCATACTGAAAAAAGGTGGCAAGGTTGTCGGCATGAACGTCCGGGCCGAATACACTACAACTCCGTCCTCCGATGGATCCCTGGTGGGGCGGAGCGAGGTAGATCGGCTGATCGAGTGGGCCAAGACCCAGGGCATGGGCGGACTCACCTGGATGCGTATGGTTGATGGTGAACTCACTTCAAACATCGTCAAATATTTCCCGTCCGACGTGACTGCAGACCTGATAAAGGAGTTCGACGCGAAAGAGGGAGATCTACTTCTATTTCTGGCTGGCTCCGAGATTGCCGCCCTAAAAGCCGGCGGAGATCTCCGTCGCAAGCTTGCTAGAGATCTCAATCTGCTTGATGGGAAGGGCCATCAGTTCGTTTGGCTAGTGGAATGCCCGCTCTTCCAGCGCGACTCTGTTACTGGACAGTTGGAGATGTTCCATCACCCCTTCGTAAGGCCAGTTGATGGCTGCCTGATCGAAGGAGAGGACCTAACAAATGCTGGTGGACTTTCCTATGACCTTGTACTGGATGGCAGTGAAATAGGCAGCGGTTCCATGCGTTGCCACGATCCTGAGGTGCAGCGTCAACTGTTCCGGTGCCTGGGGATGACCAATGAGGAGATGGAGGCAGAGTTTGGCTTCCTCCTGGAGGCGCTCAGCTATGGGGCTCCACCTCATGGGGGCATTGCATTAGGTATCGATCGCTTGGTGTCTCTGATGCTGGGCTGTGAGACCATCCGAGAGGTCATAGCTTTCCCCAAGAACAAGAAATTCCAGGGACTTATGGATCGTTCCCCTGCGCCGGTGGAGGACTCCAAGCTTAACGAGCTTCAACTCCTCTGTTTGGCCGAGGATGAGTCCGAAGAATAGGGCCTATGCCCTTTTCTCTAATTCCTTTTTCATTCCTTCTGCGATGTCTCTGGAAGAGTATTGACCCTTGGTCTCCTTCATGGCTTGACCAACAAGGAAATTGGCTGCCCGAGGATTGGTCTGATAGTCTCTAACGACCTCGGGATGATCATCCACAAGCCGGGTTATCAGCACTTCGAGGTCTCCTCCGCTAGATGATGTGGGCGCAACGGCCTCGACTTCTCGACCGGCCAGTATGCCAATGCGCATTCTAGCCTCCGTGTCGGTGATCTTGCCTGCGCACACGCCTTCAATGAGCTTGATAATGTCTTCTTCGATCGCATCATCCAGGCGTTCTTGCAATTCTTTCCAGTGAGATGAGAGGGCGCCAAGGGTCCAGGTTGTGGCTGCCTCGTTACCCACTCGGGGGCACAGCAATTCAAACATATCTGCCAGCTCCCATGAGGTAAGAACCATCTGTCGGGCCGTGGCCGCGGCGAGACCATACTCTCTCTCCAGCCGAGCGGAGCGGACCAAGGGAGTCTCGGGGATGGCCATTTCCTGGGCCATTGAGCTGATAACATAGGTTCCCAGGTCGGGTTCCCCAATATATCCATAGTCTTCCTCGAATTCCTTCTCCCGGGCGGGAAGCGTAGTCCCCCTTTCTTCATCGAAGTGACGAGTCTCTCGTACGATCGACCTCCCCGCGGCGAGAAGCTTGGTCTGCCTGTTCGCCTCAAAGCGCAGCCCGCGCTCCACATTTCTCAGGCCTGTAATATTCTTGATCTCGACACGTTCCTCGCCCACCGAGATGTTAGCATCTGCTCGTACAGTCTGCTCGTCCTCGGGGGAAACGCCAATGAGGTGGCGAAGTTCGATCAGGAGGTCCGATAAAAAGGCGCGGGCTTCCTCTGGAGAGGTTAGGTCCGGCGCAGTTACGATCTCGACGAGAGGTATCCCCGAACGATTATAGTCCACCAGGGCCACCTCTCCCCCCGCTCGACCTGCTCGCTTAATGCGACCGGGGTCCTCCTCCAGATGAACTCTCCATATGCCGATCTTCCTGTTCTCGACCATGAAATGGCCGCTGGTTCCCAGAGGAGTCTCGTATTGTGTGATCTGGAAGTTCTTGGCGAGATCTGGATAGAAGTAGGTCTTGCGGGAGAACCATACCTTCTCATTAATATCGCACTGTAAGAACTTGGCGATACTGATCCCCATCTCCAGAGCTCGACGGTTGAGAGAGGGTCTTGTCCCCGGGAAGCCCAGGCATATTGGGCAGATGGATGAGTTAACCTCCTCTCCAGTGGTGGAGCAGGAACAGAATAACTTGGAGCGAGTGGGAAGCTGGATGTGTATCTCTAGGCCGATCTTCATGCTTTCATCTCCGGTCTGCGATATTGGAAGGTCTTGCCCCAACGATCGGCCAGTTCAAGCAGGCGCCCTTCCATCCAGTGGGGGGCCGCTATCTGCATGCCTACAGGAAGCCCTCCGGGATATCCGCAGGGAAGCGACAGGTGAGGAAGGCCAGCCAAGTTTGGCGGCACTGTCAGCGCATCGGCCTGATACAATTGCAATGGGCTCATGTGCGCAATCTCTTCAAATCGCGGAGCCACAAAAGGCATGGTTGGGGTAAGCACGGCATCGGCCGAGCGAAACTCTTTCTCATATTCATGAATGATCCGCTGCCGTACCTGCAATGCCTTAAGATAATATTGATCTCGGAACCCAACCATTCTTGAGAATGTGCCTAGCAATATGCGGCGCTTCGCTTCATCTCCGAACTCCTGGGATCGGGTCTGAGAGAAAAAGTCGTTGAAGCTTTGATTGATATTGTCATTCAGCACGCCGATGCGCATACCGCAGTAACGGGCCAGGTTGGTCGATGCTTCTGCGGTTGATAGGAAATAATAGGCAGGTAAGGCGAAACGCAGTGATGGCATGCTGATATGCCGAATCTCCATACCCATGTCTTCCAAGATGGTCAATGCCTCTTCGAAGCTTGAGCGGACCTCGTCACTTAGATTGGTTAAGGATTCTTCCGGTATGGCAACGACCTTGATATCTCCGCCCATATCGAGCGGGGGCTGTGCCTGGCTCGTGGGGTCAAGAGGATCAGGGCCCGCTATTATTGGGAAGTATTTGCGCACCAGATCGGAGCTGCTGCTTAGCAGTCCGATCTTGTCCAATGAGCTGCCGAAGTCAATCAGGCCCCATCGTGATACCCTGCCATATGTGGGAGTGAAGCCAATCACGCCACAGAAGCTTGCTGGACAGGAGATGGAACCACCAGTAGAAACCCCCAATGCGAGGTGATCCTTCAGCACACTGGCCGTAGCAGCTGCTCCGCTAGAAGAACCTCCGCAGGATCGGGAAGTATCGAATGGATTGCGCGGGATGACACTGGCCGAGTTTGTTCCGAAAGATCCGAACCCAAACTCATCCATGGCCGTCTTGCCCACAAGTAATCCGCCCGCCTGGCGGAGCCGGGCGATGGCGGTGGCATCGAAAGGTGGGCGGTATCCTTCTAATATCTTGCTACCCGCCCGGGTCTGAAACTCGGTGGAGCATAAATTGTCCTTGGCGGAGAAATGGAACGCATGGCCATTGCCATAGGCCAAAGGATCTTTCAGCCGGTCTGCGAATAGATGAAATTTCTCATCCGCCCATTGTATGGTTCGGGAAAGGTTCTCGTTGATCAAGTAAGCCGCGGCCCCCTTACCCAATCATCCTTGGTTTGCATATCCTGACGCAGTTGGGCAGAGTCCGGATAAGGGACGACCTTGTCCTCTCTGAGACAATTCTCCACTGGAATGGGAGTGATTTCAAACGTCTCCTCCGCCGGCGCCTCTTCAAGGATGCCGAAGGCAGACATGATCTCTGCTAGATCTGCGGCGTATCTCTCTATCTCCTCGTCGGTCAGCTCGAGCCGGGCCACCCGGGCGACCTTGCGGACCATATCCTCGTCCATATCAGACCTCTTGGGAAAACGTTCAATCATTATTGGTTGGCTATTTATGGCTTTGCCAGTTGTGGCTACTGTTCTGATGAGAGGCTATCGGCAGAGGAAAAAGAATTTAGTACTCATTGGAGTTACATTCACCAAGGTGCTCCGATGGAGGAAACAGATAAGCTCATGAAACAGGCCTACCAATTGTTGGGCAATGGGGATTATCCCAAGGCCTTATCTAAATTTGAGAAGGTCACCAAGGTTGACCCCAATAATGCAGAAGGCTGGTTTGGCAAGGCTGAGGCGGCTGCCTTGGTACCAAAGGTGAAGACTGAGGAAGTTCTAGCTGCCTACAAGAAGGCTGCCGAATTAGATCCCAAGAATCCCCTATATCATAGTACAATGGGTTCTTTCTGCGTAGAGGTCGGTCTGTTCAATGATGCTGAAGCCGCCTACAAGAAGGCCGCCAAGCTCGACCCGGAAAACGCTCCCTATTATTATTCCGAGTTTGGTGTGGAGTACTTCCGACGCGCCCCTATAGTATTGGAAGAATACATGGATGACAAGGGCGAAGAGATGGTCCTGCGAAAGTCTCTAAAATATCTCTTTCTCTCTGTCGGTCTAGATGAGGCCGGAGTGCTGGAGCTCCTGCAGAAGAAGTAAAACCCCTTTCCCCATTTCTTATGGCCCTACAGTAGGCCAAGCCAGTGTAATCCATCAATCACGCCACTGGCACACTTCTTTGGACTCACATAGCTAGCAGCCGCCTTGGCTGCGTTGGATGCATTCTCCACTGCCACGGATGCACCACATTCTCGGAACATGCTCACGTCGTTGTCAGAATCGCCAAAGGCAGCGATATCGCTGGCATCTATGTTCAGTATCTGTGCCATCTTATGGACTCCGGTACCTTTCCCATGCCCAGTGTTCATAATGTGGACAGCGAAGCCAGCACACTCGACCACCACATCCCATCCCTTGAGGAGTTCCCTCACTCTTCCTATGTCTATGGGTTTCTTTAGGGCGATCTCTGTGCGACGCCATTGGTTAGTGAATAGTTCCCTCACAGCCATATTTTCCTGAAGATGCTCAAGGGCGCGATTGGGAAGCTGGCGGTCGAACAGTTCTATGATTTTCCCATTATGATATATGATCCCGCCGTTCTCGGCTATGATCGGTCCTTTTAATCCTATGTAGGTAGAGAGGCTATATGCGACGGGAAGGACGTTTCCAGATGCAAGACTAACTATCACTCCATCCGCCTGGATCCGACGAAGAGTTTCGATTCCTTTGACGCTTATGACCCTGTTCTGGTCGGTCAGCGTGCCATCAATATCTACCACAATAGCATCGATCTGCATATGTTCCCCTCTGACCTATGGAACATCAGGGCGCAATAAAGTGTTTATCACAGGAACGCTGACGATTATATATGCCATATTACATAATGGCATATCAGGGAAGTATCGGGGAAGATACCGGGGGATGTGCCCTATTGCTTGCCAACCTGTGTGTGGCGAACGATCAAACGGGAAATGAGTCTCAAAGGAGTGAGAGAGAATGAGGTCGGATAATGTCTGACCATCGGCTGCGAGGGCATGAGTCTCGACATCAATATCGCCCCCCCAAGGATGGAGCCGTGATATGTTCACTGCAGTAAGGCGCAGAAAGGATGGAGAGGCGGAAGGGGTCCAATCGAACAGCCTAGTCAAGATATTGTTGGTTGAGGATAACCCCGGCGACGTAGAGTTGATGAAAATCCATCTGGAGGAATTCCGCAACAATGATTTCTCCCTATTGAGCGTCGAACGCCTCCAAAAGGCTATTGAGATCGCCTCGGCGGAATCGCCCGATGTTATCCTACTCGATCTAGGGCTGCCTGATAGCTCTGGACTTGCTACGGTAGAGGGCCTGATCAAGGTGGCCGGACCTGCCCCCATAATTGTCCTGACAGGCCTGGCCGATGAGCGCCTGGGCATGGAAGCGGTACGGCTGGGGGCACAGGACTATCTTATCAAGGGGAAGGTGAACAGCCATGACCTGGAGCGCGCCATCCGATACTCCATACAAAGGCGTCGGTCCCTAGAAGATCTGAAGGAGAGCAACCAGAGGTACCACAGTCTGTTCAAGGATAATCATGCGGTCATGATTATGATAGATCCCCTGACTGGAAACATTACGGACGTGAACGAGGCAGCCATGGAATTCTATGGATATGCCCGTGATTCCTTCACATCTCTAAATATCACTGATATAACGGCTCTGCCTGCTGAAAAGGTGTTCGAGCACCTAGGTCGGGCCGCTTCAAAGGATCAGCAACATACTTTTCTCCAACATCGTCTCTCCGATGGCTCCCTCCGAGATGTGGAAGTGTTCAGCGGACCCATATATGTTCATGGCAGGGTCCATTTATATTCCATCATCTACGATATTACCGAGCGCAAGCAAGCCGAGGTGGAACGGGAACGTCTAACTCTGGAGCTGGCCCAACAACACGATCTACTCCAGGCAGTCATCGAACACGCTACATTTGGCATAGTGGTGCTGAATGGATCAGATTTCATCATCAAACTCACCAATGATGCTGCCATTAACCTCCTGGAGGGGCAGATGAACAGTATTAAACTCATCGGAAAATCTCTTCGCGATCTGCCGTTGATGCAGGATCACGAGGGCCGTGAAATTTTTAACATTGTAGAGGGGGTCACAAAGTTTGATCGGCCCATAGTTAAGAAGGAGTTGGAATTCACCGAACAAATTGGCCGAGATCTAGCCTTCTGGCAGGTAGCTGCCATGCCCCTCCCAGGACCCGCGGAGCACAAGGACGTCTTGTTAATGATCCAGGATATGACCGAGCAGGTGATGGCGAGGCAAAGAATAGAAGAGTTGGCCGCACGGGCGGACGCCGAGCGCCGGCGTCTCAAGGCAATACTCGACAATCTTCCGGTAGGTGTATCCGTTGCTGATCGGGCCGGCAAGGTCCTGGAGAAGAGTGAGATCACCGATGTCATATGGGGTGGGCGAACACCTGCAATAAACTCAACTAACGACTATCGAAATTTCAAGGGCTGGTGGGCTGATACGGGCATTGCAGTTCGGCCAGAGGAGTGGACACTCGTTCGGGCAGTAAAGAGTGGTGAAACCTCTGTGGGGGATGTAATCGATATCCTACGCTTTGATGGCACCCGTGGAACCATAATCTCCTCTGCCGCGCCCATCCGGGATGGAAAAGGGAGTATCATAGGGGGAGTTGGGGTTGTCCAGGACATCACCCGGCAGAGGAAGCTGGAGCATGATGCTATTGAGGCCAAGGAGCAGGCCAAGCTGTACATAGATCTCCTGTCTCACGACATTAGCAACATGAATGCTTCCATCTCCAGCAATCTTCAGATGGCTCTAGAGAAGATGGATATCGAGGCAAGGTACAGGCAATATTTCACCAAATCTCTTGATATAATCGCCACCAGCAATCGACTTATCGAGAATGTGCGTAAGGTTCAGCGGGTGGAGAATCACGAGGCTAAACACGGCATGATCGACCTGGGGTGGTTGCTTGAGGACGTCCGGACGGAGATGGAAAAATGCCCTGATCGAGAGGTCAAGATCAACTATGTGCCGACCATCAAGAAGTTTGTCGTTGCCAGCGAGCTTCTGAAAGACGTATTTGATAACATAGTGGGCAACGCCATAAAGCACTCCAATGGGAAGGTAGAGATATCGCTAATATTGAACAAGATGTTCGAGAATGGCCGCGAATATTACAAGGTAATGGTTGAGGACGATGGGCCGGGCATACCTGATGAAATGAAGAGCAAGCTCTTCCAGCGCAAGCAAAAAGGTCGTTCCAAGACCGCTGGGTGCGGCCTTGGTCTATTCTTGGTGAAAAAATTGGTAGAGGATTTTAATGGCCGGGTTTGGGTAGAGGACCGTGTACCTGGAGACCACACCAAGGGCTCACGGTTCGTAGTTATGCTACCCGTAGCGTCTGCAGAGGGGCGAACCCTCACTTAATTGCCAGTTCGCAGCTCGCCCAGTGTGGTCACGCGCTCGGCGAAAGCGTTGTGCTTATGGATAGACTCCTCGCTCTCACTGCGTGCCGTGATCAGGGTCTCATCGGGCAGGTTTGGATATTTCACCAGAATCTTCCCCAAGATCGTGCGGACCACATCTTCCACAAACTTTGGCTTTTGGTGTGCCTGTAGCACCACCTTGGCCTCGTCAGAACGTTTGAGGACTTCGTAGGTAGGGCTGCTGAACGACGCCTCCACGATCTCAATTAGCTCATTGGCCTCAACATCAAAGTGCTCCGGCACCTCAACCATCACAGAGGAGATGTTGCGCTGATTATGTGATATGACTGGAAGATCTCCTTCCAGTGCCACGTTGGTGCAGTATTTTTCCCGCACGGTCTCCATGGCGCATGGGCATGCAGTCATACCTATGGCCTCGACGCCGACCAGCTTCTTGAGCCCATCGTTATTATGGCTCACTGCTCTGGCCATGATCTTGAATGACTCTAGGTTAGGCTTTCCACTAGGTCCGGGGCGCTCCATGAAGTAGTCTGCGGTCACGCGGACCTCTGCATAGGAGCAGTATTCATGCTTCTCTCTCAGAGATCGGCACAGCTCGGCGGCGAACACCTCAATTCCTGGTAATCCTGTACGCAACCCCTTATCCACCACTTCATTGATGGCTTCAAGATTACGTGAAAGATGAGATCCTTTCTGTGTAGATGGCAGATCCACGTACACGTCTATATTGCAGAACAGGGTGTTGCTGCGGCCTTGCCTGACCACCCGTACAGGTTTTTTCACATCAGTCACACCTACACGGGTCAGCATGAACCCGTTGGTGAGGCGACGGTTCTGGACGTCCGTTGACGTTTGAATAATCATCACCTTGGTATTGGTCAGCCTAAACCCTCCTCATGAATAAAGATATTGTAGCTACTCTGATTATTGGGACCTTATTCCAGCTCTATTAGCTTATACTTACGCGAGCCAAGTCCAAGCTTCTCGGCGTAGCGTAGCTGGGCGGTCCAATCTATGTTCCCCAGGGCGAAAAGTTTATCCTCGCCAGGCTGAAGGTTGTGGGCAAGTCTCGTTCCATCTATTCCCCTGGCTTGATTGACTAGATCAGCGGCGGCCTGGTCTATAGCTACTGGGTCCAGGGAGGCCAGGATACCAATGTCTGGTACTACCGGGCGGTCAGACCAGGCGGGGCAGTCACAATGGGGAGTCACGTCGACCACGAAGGTCATATAGCCAACCCTTCCTTGCTTGCCCTTGAGTATTCCGTAGCAATACTCCACGATCTTCTCCTGGATATTGATGAGACTTTGTGGATCCTGCGGCCCGATAGCGTCATTCGGACATGCGACCCAACATTCTCCGCATCCGATGCAACGGGCCAGTTCTATGCATGCCTTGCTTTTTACAACGATAGTGTCCTGAGGACAAGATCGGGCGCATAGTCCGCACCCCCCGCATCTTTCCAGGTCGACTTCCGGATGAGCGAACCGGTGCATCTCCAGTTTCCCCGCCCTGGAGCCAAAACCCATGCCCAGGTTCTTAAGGGCTCCTCCGAAGCCGGTCATGACGTGGCCCTTAAAATGTGAGACCACTAAGATGGAGTGGGCATGTTGGGCGGCCGCCCCAAACTTCACCGTGTGGCAGTGTTTGAGATCAACCTCCACCTCCACCTCATCCTTGCCCAGGAGGCCATCGGCGATGATGGCGGGAGCATTAATCACCGGATAGTTGTAGCCGTGGCGCACTGCTGCGTTAAGATGGTCCACCGCGTTGCTCCGTCCCCCCACATAGAGTGTGTTAGCATCGGTCAGGAATGGTTTTCCCCCACTTTGGTGAACCATATCTACGACCGCACCTACATACTGGGGGCGCAGGAAGGTAGTGTTGCCAGGCTCGCCAAAGTGTGTCTTTATAGCTACCAGATCGTCCTTCTGGAAAGTCTCTCCCAAACGGGCTCTCTCGAATAGCTGCTGGATCTTGGAAGGGATGTTGCGGGAAGGCCTGTCGGCATGCAGGTTTGCAAAATAGACCTCGGACATGTTATTGATAACCAATCTGTAATGTTATGATTAACCTTGCTAGGGGATCTCCCGTCAAACACTCGATACCCATATATATGTTCAGAAAAATCGAGCGGATATGATTTGTGGAGCGGATGAAGCCGGGAGAGGCCCCGTCCTCGGACCCCTGGTCCTCGCGGCGGTTATGGTGGAGAACGACCGCCCCCTCCGCAGACTCAATGTCAAGGACTCCAAGGCCTTGGATCCGAAAAAGCGGGAGGAGCTCTATCCACAGATCATGGAATGTGCGAGGGTGGAGGTGGCGGTAGTGTCGCCGGAGGAGATCGATGCCCGGGGCAAGGACTCACTCAACGATCTTGAGGTGCAGCATTTTGCCACCCTCATTGACAGGCTATCTCCTCACACCGTCTATGTCGATGCCGTCGACGTCAATGCCGAGCGCTTTGGCCGCAACATCTGTGATCGACTTGACTGTCAGGCCACTGTTGTGAGCTGCCATCGTGCCGATGCCAAGTATCCCGTAGTATCTGCTGCCTCTATAATCGCCAAGGTCACCAGGGATCGCCTGGTCTGGCGACTCGGCCGGGACCTGGGGGAGGAGGTCGGCTCGGGCTACCCGAACGACAGCGTGACCATGGATTTCCTGGAAAGATGGATAAGGAAGAACGGGACATTCCCACCTCAGACCCGCCGTTCCTGGGCGACAGCCAGGAAAACATTTTCCAAGTGCAAGGTAACTAAATTAACTGATTGGATGGACAAATCATGACGGTAGAACCTCTCCTGCAGGATATGATAGATAAGTTCAACGCCCGAGTGGACTCGGATGAGAAACTTCGGAATGAGCTTGATGGCATGGATAAGAAAGTCTTGGTGGACCTGGGAAGTGAGAAGTACAGTTTCCATCTTCATGACAGTAAGGCCCAAGACTTTGGTGAGGGAGATATCGAAGGCGCGGACATTGCAATCATATCGGACCCGGATACAATCTCTGGGGTGATCGAGGGCAAGATCAGGCCAATGAAGGCCTTCGCCCTGAGAAAGGTCCGGATCAAGGGCGATATAAACGATGTCCTACGTCTTAGAAAACTATTCTAGGACTGCGGTCTCGCCAAAGAATGGGTGTGCCGTAGGCAGGGGCCTCCAGGGAATGTAAGGGGAGGTTGCCGAGGCAAGAGGTCACCTCGCCCCTCCGAACGCTCCTCTGAGGTTCATGCGCCATTACTTCATTCGCCTTCTGATAAGATAGGCTTCCACAAGCTTACGCTGAGAATTCTGTAGCGTTTCATAGAGGGTAGACTGGCTTATGTCCAGTCTCCGGGCGAGCTCTCTTCCAGTCACGCCACGAGGATAGTCAAAATAACCCATCTCCAGCGCCTTCTCAACAACCATCTCTTGACGTTTGGTCAGGATGTTAAAATCATTTATCTGCCGTTTCCTTCTGAGAGAGACCTTGCACCCTGCTTCTTCCAGGTCTTGGACCAGTGATCGCAAGGTAGGTTCTTCAGTGACCAGAAGGCGCCATTCCATTGCCCCCTGCTCCATCGTCCTGGCCCCTACCACATAGCAATTCTTTCGCTGCAGGGCCTGGCCGGCCATCCATTTCTTCACTGTCAAATCGCCCAATATGGTATCATCAGTTTCCCTGGTGATGAGGAAGTCCGAAGTGTCGGGATGGCGTGTGATCTCCTCCAGAATTTCCTCCTTACTTGTCCCGTCCAGGCGGAACTCCACTATACTACTGATAACACCATCCTGCCCCATTGCACTCTCGATGATGCGGATGGGAGTCCCCAATCTCTTAGAGATATCGATGGCCCAGCTCTCGAGGGGCCTTACTATGATTGTAGCTTCCAACACTTCTTGACACCAGCATGAGTACGTTGCGCATCTGATATGCCCATCATATTGAAAACCTATGGGTGGGGCAAACTCAGAAAATAGGGAGAAAGGGGTTTGGAGGGGGCGTCTCCCCTATCAGGTAGGGGCATGGAACTCAGGCAGTTTCCTTTGCAGCATCCGCAGCGGCCTTGCCGGCACTGATCCAGGAATCGACCTTCTCGCGGTGGGCGTCGATCCATTTCTGGGCTGCATCCCTCTCATCCATATTCTTGGAGTTTATGTCCAGCATCACCGACTGGCAATCATCCTGAGTCCAATTGAACGCCTGGATGATGGCATAGGCTCCTGGATTGTCATCGGCGAACCCGGTGCGACTCACCGTCTCGACCACCTCGACACCGCCGTAGGACTCTTTCGGATCTTCGAGATATACGAGGTCCCATTCAGAGAACGCCCAGTGGGGCGACCACAGCGTTACTGCAATCCAATCTTCATTAGCGTAGGCGCGCTTAAGTTCGGCGAGCATGCTCCCGCTGCTGCTAGATCGTACCTCATAGTCGGTGAGGCCGTAGTCCTCGACGGCCCTATCAGTGGCCATCATAACACCGGCGCCTGGATCAATACCAACAATACGGTTGCTGAACTTGTCACCATGAACCTTCAGATCGGATATCGTTTTGACGCCTGCGTCATATACGTACTGAGGGACGGCCAAACCTATCTTGCAAACTTCAAGATTTTCGCCTACTCTTTCAAGTCTATCGCCATATTTATCCATGTAGCTAGCATGGGTGACTGGCATCCACGTAGAAGTGGTGAAGTCTAGTTCTCCCTTGGCCAGGCTCTGGTATAGGGGGCCTGCGTCCACTGCCACCATTGAGACGTCATATCCTGCCTCCTCGAGGACCAGGGTAAGGACATTGGTGCTGGCGATCTCGCCGTCCCAGGTCACATATCCGAACTGCAACTCATTCTCATCGCTACTTCCAATGAGGCCAGCGGCGGCGATGATCACTATCGCTACTATTACCACCGCCACGGCTCCAATGATCTTTCCATTTATTTTCATATTATGCACTCTTTACCTGTCTGGCCACTCTGTCCAGTCAGCTTGATAATTCCTTTCCCCCGATATTCTGTGATATTCTGTCCAAAATGATGGCGAGAATGACGATGGCCAATCCGGCCTCGAATCCCATTCCTATATCGATGCGCTGTATGGCTACCAGGACATTGTATCCCAATCCTCTCGCCCCTATCATGGATGCAATGACCACCATGGAGAGGGACAGCATGATGCATTGATTGATGCCTGTCCGGATTGAGGGCATGGCCACGGGCAGCTGGACATAGAAGAGCTTTTGCAGCCTTGAGGTACCGAATGAATCGGCAACCTCGTTCAGCTCCCTTGGGACCTGTCTGATTCCCAGGCTGGTCAGGCGCACCACCGGGGGGATGGCGAAGACGACCGTGGCAATCATTCCCGGCACATTCCCCAGGCCGAAGAAGATCACTACTGGAATCAGGTATACGAAGGAGGGCATGGTCTGCATAATGTCCAGGAAGACCTTGACCACCGACTCAACTTTGGCGTTGCGAGCGGAGAGAATGCCCAATGGGATTCCCAGCAGCACCGCCGTGCCTGCCGCGACCAGCACCAGGGAGAGGGTCTCCATGGAGAGATCCCACAGGCCCATGTTATCGATCAGCAACAGTCCTAGCGCTACGCCGACAGATAGCATCACCTTCCGGGTGATGATGAGCGTAAGGATAGATAGCAATATGATAAATAGGGGAGTGGGAAAAGCTTCCAGGAATGAGCTGACAAGGTCCAATAACACATGAAGGATGTCTGATATGGCATCGAGAAGGAATCCCAAATTTATCTCGATCCATATGACCAAGGCCTCGACCCATTCGCCCAGGGGTATCTTTCCGATCAAGCTTCTGCCCCCTGGGCGATCTCCCCATTATCGGGGCGAACCTTGTTCATGACAGAGCCAGGGTGGATGATGCCAACCAATGCATCCTGCTCGTTGAGAACTGGTATTGGGTAGTCCGTCTCCACCAAGATGGCTATGAGCTCCTCAGCCTTCGTGTCTGGCTGAACAGCTCGAACAGTGGTTTTCACCGCAGCCTTCAATGGATATTTTCCCTTGATGGCCTTCAATAGATCTCCGGCCTTCACCAGGCCGACGAAACGCTTGTCCCTGTCTGCGACGAATCCGATGTCCTGGTCGGCATCATCCATCATCTTCAGGGCGGTGTGTGGCCCTGTCCTCAGGGGTATGATGAGTTCAGGCCGCTTCATCAGACTCTCGCAGGTCATGACCTTGGAACGATCGATGCCATTGAGGAAGTTGACCACATAGTCATTGGCGGGATTTGATAGAATGTCCTCCGGAGTTCCAATCTGTACTACTTGACCGTCTTTCATGATGGCAATGCGGTCACCGAGCTTCAGCGCCTCATCAAGATCATGAGTTACGAATACGATGGTCTTTCTCAGCTGCTCATGGATATCGATAAGCTCTTCCTGCATGTTGTTTCGTATAAGCGGATCCAGTGCGCTGAACGCTTCATCCATGAGGAGTATAGCTGGATCGGTGGCCAGTGCGCGAGCCAATCCTACCCTCTGCTTCATTCCCCCACTTAGGGTGGAAGGCATGGCCATTTCATATCCCTTAAGACCTACCAGCTCTTTGGCATCCCTCGCCTTGGCATACCTGCGCTCCCGCGGCATTCCCTGGACCTCCAGCCCAAAGGCGACATTGTCCAAGACGTTGCGGTGAGGTAACAGGCCGAAGTTCTGGAAGACCATGCCGATGTGACGTCGGCGAAAATTTCGGAGACCTTCTTCTTCAAGTGCCCGAATGTCAATATCATTGACGACGATCTCGCCCCTGGTGGGCTCGACCAAACGGTTTATGCATCTCTCCAATGTAGACTTGCCTGCCCCAGAGAGGCCTATGATGACGAAGATCTCGCCCTCGTAGATCTCCATGTTGACGTTCTTGAGGCCAACCACGGAGCCAGTCTTTTCCATGATTTGCTCCTTGGTTAGCCCCCTTTCCATCAACTCGATGGCTGCGTTGGGCTTTGGACCGAATACCTTGGTGATGCCTTTGAGAGATATGACCACTTTTTTGTCAGGGGCGCCTTCCTCTGTGTCCGTGTTATATGATGGCACATTGGCGTTATTGGCGCTCTCGACCCCCTCGTTAGATGAACCGGCATAGGCCGAGATCTGTAATTCCCGTCCCCAGCGTCGCACCGGCATGAACAGTTTATCAAGTTGATCGGACAGGCTGGTCTCGAGACCGGCGAGCATGTCCGCTACCTTACTATGAATATGTAACATCTCCTGTTCCCCATTGCGATTTCTGGGCGCATGTCACGAACAGCATGACCAGATATTTGCGCCCCTTTTGCGTCCGTTGAAAATTATCGAACGCGTTGATTTTTCAAACACAGTATACTTTAAGGTTGTTTCCCCGAAACTTTTCTAATATTCCTTACCTTTCTTTAAATACTATTTATTATTACGATGGGTTGCCAAAGACATGACTGGCCTATTTTAATTTACTATTGTCATATTCTCAAACTTATGCGGGTTTCTCAGTTAACGGTCAAATGATGGAGGATGATCTAATCGGCCCCCAGTGAAACGTGCGAGTTCTCTGCTAGCTGCTCTGACTATTGGAGTGATGAGGCTCATGTCCCGATAGGTTTATTAAGGGAAGCGCATTAGTGGTGGCTACACAGCGGGGTGGGGTAGCCAGGACATCCCGTCGGGCTCATAACCCGGAGACCGGTCGTTCAAATCGACCCCCCGCTACTCCTTCATTATTTTGACGAAAACTTAATCACGTTACAGCTGCGATTATTTGATGTGCCTCTCCACGATATCCTGGAGATCATCGCTTGGTCCATTGCTGGTTTCGGCCTGATCCTCATCATTCTGGGGAGCATAATATCGTTTGCTGGCCTGGTCCGCGTCCATTTGGATAGGCGTATTGATGAACATTATCGTCGGCTAAACGTCCTCCGCAACCGGGAGAAGTTGATCAGCCGCATGATCTTCGGCCTAGATTTTCTAATTGCCAGTGATATAATAATCAGCGTGCTGGTGCCTACCATCGAGGATCTCACCAGGCTCGCTGGTATCGTGATCATCCGGATCCTTCTCACCTATACGATATCCAAGGAGACACAGGAATTGGAGCGTCGGGAGAAGTGGGAAGGGAATGGCACTCGTGAGGCCTCGCCCTGAAAAAATATATGCTCCAAGTGAGCTTGCGGACCGATGCGAGTGGACAGGGTAGAAGCATTGGTCATAGGCGGTGGCGTCACCGGTACGGGCATCGCCAGGGACCTTGCCATGAGAGGCTTCGACACAATGTTGGTTGAGGCTGGCGATTTCTCCGCTGGTGCCACAGGAGCAAATCATGGCATGCTCCATAGTGGGGCACGGTATGCTGTTAATGATCCCATCTCTGCCCGGGAATGTGCGGGGGAGAGCGCGGTACTCAGGCGAATCGCACGTTACTGCATTGAGGATACTGGCGGTCTTTTTATCGCGACCCGCCAGGATGATCCAACATATCTTGATCGTTTTCTCCCCGCATGCGCCAGCGCGGGAGTGACGGCCAGGGAGATTGGAGTAAAAGAGGCGCGGGAGCTTGAGCCCAACCTTGCCCAGGACATTCAGGCCGCAGTGGAGGTCCCTGATGCATCCATTGATCCCTTCTTTCTAACGTTGGGCAACGTGAGTTCGGCGAGGCGTCATGGCGCAGTCGTATTCAACCATTGTCCCCTTCAAACCCTCCGGCGTAAGAATGGCGCCTTCGAAGCGATAGTGGGACTGGGAGAAGAGAGGAGAACCATTCGATCTGAGATAATCATCAATGCTGGAGGAGCATGGGCTGATCAGATAACGTCAATGGTGGGGGCGCATATCCCCCTATGCGTGGACAAGGGTTCCATGGTCGTACTAAATGGACGTCTGGTCAATCGCCTGGTTAACCGCCTAAGGCCTCCATCTGATGGCGATATTTTGGTGCCACATCGCACCGGTACAATCCTTGGCACGACCTCTTCACCTGGCGTCCCGAAAGATATCCGTGCTACTGCCAATGAGGTGAGGTATCTGCTCAATGAGGCTATGGTGATCGTTCCGACGATTGTAGAATCCAGGGCAGTGCGTGCCTATGCAGGGGTCAGACCTCTCCTGGGAACTGGCTCATCGGGGAGGGAGGCCAGCCGGGCCTTCCAGGTAATCGATCACGCTGCCGATGACATTGATGGAATGATCAGTGTTGTTGGGGGCAAGCTCACCACCTTTAGGCTCATGGCCGAGAAGGCCGCCGACCTCGCCTCGATAAAGCTGGGCCGCAAGGGCTCCTGTCGTACCGCCGTTGAGGAAATAGTGCCCTATGATTCAGAGGCATCGTCTGACTTAACCGAGGAAGCCGCGCGGCTGCGGCATGGAGGGGCCTGGAAGGATGTCCTGTCTGAACGCTCCGAACCGGCATGGGCGGGACAGGGATGCGGCTGCGAAGCCGTCTCCCGAACCGAGATGGCATATTTCGCCGCTTCTCCAGATGTACGGGATATCGGCGACCTGATGCGCCGCACTCGCGCGGGCATGGGATACTGCCAAGCCAGCCTCTGTGCTGTTGCCATGATATCAACACTGGGGCAGGGCGTGGGGGAGCTGCAGGCTTATTATGGGGAACGATGGAAGGGTACGGAACCGGTATTGTTCGGCGAGCAGCTTCGCCAGGAAGCCTTTAAGGCCCACTTGCTAAAGGTCTATGGCATCGATCCATCCAGGGAGGCTGGCCAATGACCCTGCCCGTTGAGGAGACTGAGGTATTGGTAGTGGGAGGAGGATGCGCCGGCCTCACCGTGGCGTCACGACTGGCGCTGCGCGGCCATGGCGTCACGGTGGTGAGCTGCGCGACCCCAGCGACCGCCCTGTCTACCGGGCAGATCTTATTGGACGTGAACGATCGATCGGCGGAAGAATGGGCCTCATTCTTCATGGCCCAGTTCCGACGCCAGGGGGCGTACTATGAACTCTCAAGAACTCCGATCATTGGTTTAACCAATCTTGGGACAACTGCGCCACGGTCCATATCCAGTCCCCTGTTCGATTGGACCGCCCAGGACAAGAATGTGGCTGTGGTTGGCATAGTTGGTAATGATGACTTTTATCCGGACCTGGTCTGCCATGAGCTATACCGGACTCACCGGGCCAAGGCCAAACCTTATTGGCTAACGCCGTCCGCTAGCCCTGAGTTGGATTCCGAAGGCTTTATTGAAGAGGTGGGAGACGCGCTTATGGATCTGCCCGAGAGCATCGCCGTATTGCCCCCCCTTCCCTCCAGAACGCCCTATGGCCTACTGGCCGAGCTGAGGAAGAGAACTGGAAGGCGCGTCGTAGAACCAGCAACCCCCCTCTCATGGCCTGGACGGCGGTTTCAGAGGCTAATGGAAAACACCGCCGCCATGATGGGGGTCAGGATCTTGAAGGATCGCCGCATGGTCGCACTGCGCATCGAGAAAGGAAGGGCGGTTGAGGCAACCCTCTCCTCCGGGGCGAGGGCCCAGGAAGTGCGCTTCAATACTCTCGTGCTTGCCACTGGAGGGCTGATATCGGGTGGCCTGGCTGTCAAAGGTACCGAGGTCGTTGACCCTCTTGGACTCTTTCAGGTGGAGACTGCGCCAGGTAATGGCATTGCATCACCCTCACTGCGTTCTGCGCTTTCCGCCGGCCTATCCACCCATCATGGAAGGCCCATTACTCGGCAGGGCGAAGAGCTTACAAACGTTGTGGTGGCCGGTTCCATTCACTGTGGGCTGTCCCATCCTCTCGGCCAGGGTCTGGGAGCTGTGCTGGTCCATGCCTGGAAGGCTGCACAAAGGGCCGAGGAGGTGCTATAATGCTCCGTGCCCTGGATGGGTGCATTAAATGCGGCGCGTGTCTGGCAGAATGTCCCGTCTTGCGTTTGGAAGGTAGGCAAGCATTCCCCGGGCCCCGCCGCCTTGCCGTGGAGGGCCCCCATTTCTCTCGCGAACTTATCGCATTGAAGGATCCATTGGAAATGTGCACCACGTGCTCTCGCTGCGAGAGCGCATGCCCTTCCAGACTGCCGCTTACCGATGCGATGGCCCGTATGCGTTCAAAAGTCGGCCCCGGTAATAATGAAGGCCGACGGAGGTTGCTACAGTATGTCCATTCGTTGGGTCGCACCATCCCCTCAGAGGGTCGCCTGGTCGCACCACACATGGGGCGGACCCTATTCTTCCCCGGCTGTGTGGGAGAATCTCGAGCGCTTGCCTCAACCCAGGCAGCACTGGACTTACTTCTCCGTGTTGATGATGGCCTCTTTGTCCCGGATGACTGGTCGTGTTGCGGCTCTCCGCTGGAGAAGGTTGGTGAATTCAATGAGGTCGAGAAGCTGCGTGACGCCAATGCCGCTCTGTTTGAGGTGGCGGAAGAGATAGTGACATCCTGTCCAGGCTGCGCCGTACAGCTCCGAAGGGCCAATGATGTCGAATCGCTCCATGTACTGGAATATCTCTATGAGTCAGTGGGAATAAGTCGGTTGGAACTTCACTCACATAGGCCTATCAGGGTCGCATTGCATTCTCCCTGTCACCTTCTCAGAACAGTGGGCCCTCACGCTATGGACTATGCTCGAGAGATACTCTCTGCCGTGCCTGGGGTGCAGGTGGTGGATGTGGATGAGGATGAGTGCTGTGGCGGCGGTGGAGGGGTGGCCTCTACCCGCCCTGAATTGGCCAGGAAGATGTCTCGTCGGAAGGTGAACAGTGCGGTCCAGGCAGGGGCGGAACTGCTGGTGGCGCCCTGTCCATTCTGTGTGGTGAATCTGCGGAAGGTGGGAGGGATGAGGGTGGAGGAGTTCACTTCATTCCTGGCATCACTTTCATCCGGCCGGTCATAATGAATATATAGCTTAACAACTTCGACAAATCGTTGAATAAAGACAAGCCTCTATGCTCATCATGCTTGTTCATGGACAAGCGACCCGAATCGGGCATGAATACCGGCCTCAACTACTGTCAGAAGAAGAGATTAGTAGTGCGTCCCAAGATGGAGTGCCCTGTTTATGTCAAGGTCACTGCTCAGAATCTGGAGAGCTTCAAGGCCTCGATATATGGCACACTCTCGGCTGAGGATATGGAATGGGCGCATTTCCCCTGAGGATATCTGCCTACTCATCTATATTCGTCTGATCTCAAATGGTATCCATTTGGATGAGGCGATGCAGCCTCGCATATTGCGTATGCGTATGCGACGATTCAGCTCCTCATCGAACTTTAGCTCAACTACGCCGTCAGCGATAGCCATCAGATGATTCACTGTTCGATCATCATGGACT
>JAAYQQ010000018.1 GCA_012519255.1 Methanobacteriota archaeon
GCCACCAAGGCCTGCATCTCCCCATCAGATTGCTCTGACCGTTCGTTCCGCAGAGCAGATGCTGGAAAATGCCCAAGGCGCCACCGTCATGGCCCCAGGCTGCTTATCCCGCGACCCTGTCAAGGTGCCCGCATTGGCAGGCGCCCCCGCGCTCTCAGCAGGTGTTCAGACCAATATTATGGTCAATAGGAGCAATAGGGCGATCTGAAAGAGCCACACTATTCCGGTGACGGGGAGTAACCGTCTTCCTACCTGAATAGTCTCCCGAAGTCCCATTGCCAACCCCACTCCCGCCATGGCCACGGTCAGGAGTGATGCTGACAGATTAACCAATACTGATTTTATCTCGCCTCCACGAATAGGGTCGATAATTATCAGCAGGGACATGAGGGTCGCCACGGCGACAAAGACGATTAGGAATCCCTGAGGTTTGATCGCCACATCATCTTCCCCATCGGCCCCAGAATCTTTGGAGAACATCCTGGCAAAAGCATAGGCGACTATGACTAGAAGGGCAACTCTAACCATCTTGTATGCAAGCACGAGGGCGACAATATCTCCGCCCCCTAGCGCATAATGATATATGTCCGCAGCCGGGACGACATTGCCGATCTCGTGCAGCGACCCGCCGATGAACACTGCGGCCTGAGAATCAGTGAGGCCGCACACCAACGCTATCCAGGGGATGAGAAATAGGCCAATCAGGCCAAGCAGGCTGATGACTCCGACAACAGCGTAGGTGTTGTGCGGCTTGGCCTTGACCACGGGAGCTACGCTTAGGCATGCTGAAACTCCGCATATCGCATTACCAGTCCCCACCAGGGCGGACGCGTCCTCATCCATCTTCCACTTTTTGCCCAGAAAGAGCGCCAGCCATATGGTGAATGCCATAACGCCCATGATCACCAACATGCCGGAAAGTGAGGCCCTGGAGAGCACATCAATGGTCACCCTTGCCCCCATAAGTGCTATGGCCACGCGGAGAAGGTATTTTCCCGAGTATGATGCCCCTGGGGCCAGTTTCTTGGAGGTGATGAATAGGCCCAGGACCAGGGAGAGGACAATTGGGCCGATCTTGGCCAGTGTTGAGAATAGCGGATCTTCGATGAATAGTTCGGCAGGTAGTAGGCGGGGCCCATTCTCGAATAAGGTCCCTCTTGTTATAATATATGAGAATAAAGCCAGAAGAACACAGGCAATAATGCCTGGGATATCCTCCCGCCTTATTGTGAAATATTCTTTGAAATCATCGCGATAGGTCACCGGAGCACCACTCAAGCTGGTTCGGAGAAAAGGTCATAATATTAATGATTTCAGGCGCCCCCCCCCTCCAATTTTAAAGTCCCACTGTGTTTTCAACAACAATCGTAGGGTCACCCTTCTTGGATAGCACCCCTATAATTTGTAGTAACACGAATTAGAAATTAGTAACACTTAATAACACGAATCCGTATTCCGTGCTACTCTATTAGGTGATGAATATGAAGGTCGTCATTTCAGGTAAGGGTGGAAGTGGAAAAAGCACAATCTCTTCACTTCTTGCCAAGGAGCTTTCTCGGAGAGGGTATCGTGTTTTGGTAATCGATACCGACGAGTCGAACTTCGGCCTGCACAATCAACTGGGCCTTACGAAGCCACTGGAGCTCATGGATCATCTTGGTGGCAAGAAGATGATGGGCAAGAAGATGATGGAGTCGATGTCCACGGGGGCGAAGTTCACTCTCATAGATGAGAAGTGGACGATTGCCGATATTCCTGACGAATGCCTTTCCAGGAAGGGGGATATCTGGCTTATGCAGATCGGCAAAGTTAGACATTTCTCCGAGGGTTGCGCCTGCCCCATGGGCTCTCTGGCAAGAGAGTTCTTGGAGAAGCTCACGGTCAATGATGATGAGATTGTCATTGTTGACACCGAAGCAGGCATCGAGCACATGGGTCGGGGGGTCGAGAAAGGTTGCGACCTCGTGCTCATGGTGGTCGATCCCTCCAATGAATCGATACGATTGTCGGAAAAGATCGGTGTCATCATGGAGGAGGCCGGGAAGCCTGTCCACATCGTCCTCAGCAAGATCGATGATCGAACGGAACCCCTCCTCCGAGATAAGATACGTCTCCCCGTCGTCGCTTCCGTACCCTTCGATCTGAAAATTTTTTCATCGGGACTGATGGGCGACGAGCTGACCTGCTCCTCAAGCGGTGTGATGGAACTTGCCACTTTCGTCGAAGAAATGAGGTGAGCTCATGAATAAGTCGTACGCATTGGGGGCAGTCTTCGTCGTAGCAATCTTGCTTGGTGCGATAGGGCTAGTCCTCATGGCTCCAGAAAAGGATACTGGAGAAGGAATCACTGTAGTAGATATGGTTGGCAGGGAGGTAACAGTCCCCGAGAAAGTCGATAGAATTGTCTGCATCGGTGCGGGTTCTCTTCGTTTTATTACATATCTAGAGGGGACGGATAAAGTGGTGGGGGTCGAGGATCATGAGGTCAAAACAGGGCCCACAGATATTGGGGGGAGGACCTATCGGGCCGCCCATCCTGAACTGGCCGAACTTCCGACGATAGGCCCCATCCACAAAGGAGATGATGAGCTCATCATCAAGGCAAATCCTCAGGTCATCTTCAAATCCTCCTATGAGGCTGGCGATTGCGATGATCTCCAGAATAAGCTTGGTATCCCTGTGGTGGCACTAACCAACCAAGTAGACCTGGGGCCGAATATCGAGCTGTTCTATAAACAAATAAGGCTAATAGGTGAGGTACTGGACAAGGATGATAGGGCAGAAGACCTGATCTCCAATACCAAGAAGACCATCACAGACCTCGAAGACCGTGTAAAGGACATTCCTGAAGCGGAGAAGCTTAGAGTATACGTGGGCGGGATCTCCTATTCGGGTGCCCACGGTATCGACTCGACATCCTGCAAGTACCCTCCGTTTGACTTCCTCAATGCGAACAATGTCATTACCGTAGGGATGATGAAGAATAAGACCGTGGGGCAGATCGACATAGAGATCCTGCCAGAATTGAATCCTCAGGTCATGTTCATCGATTGGGGAGGGTATGAGCTATGCAAGAACGATTACGTTCAATACAAGGCTTCTCTGGATGACATCGACGCTGTGAAGAATGGCGAATTGTACGGAGTGCTGCAGTACAACTGGTACGCAACCAACTACGATTCTCTCCTGGCCAACTGCTACTATGTGGGCACGGTACTCTTCCCTGAAGAGTTCGCCGATGTTGACCCAGAGCAAAAGACAGATGAGATCTATGAATTCTGGGTGGGCGCTTCTATCTATGATGAAGTTGTGAAGAACTGTGGAGGAGGTTTCGAAAAGGTCTCACTGGCGTGAGGCCGATCAAACATTTTCATTTTATTTTAATCAAGATGAGCCAGGGAGCATGTGAACCTTATGAAGGTATGCGAATCAAACCCAATGGACCAACTCATGGCAATTCCAGATCCTGATCCAAGAGAACTTTTGGAAGGGATAGAGCGCGCGAACGAAGGACTGAGGAGGTCGTATATTTACATGGAGGCACTCGAGCTGGACCTTTTTGAGATAACCATTGAGCCAGTGAGTGCTGCTACCATCGCCACGCGATGCGGGCTGAATGAAGATATGGCCGAGCTCTTTTGCGAGGCGCTCCATTACATGGGCCTGTTAAATGCATATGATGGAAAGTATGTCAACAGTCCTGCAGCCTCGACATATCTTGTCCGAGCATCTCCATATTGTCAGAGGATCTCGCTGGAGAGAATGGGCCGCTCGCTGAAGAGGTGGCAGAATCTCACAACAATCTTAAGAGAGGGGCCAGAGCTCGTTAGGAGAGAGAACTTCTTCAATGAAGGTTGGATAACGAGCATCGCCGAAAGGGTGTTGTGCGGAGAGGCCCGGAAAGTGGTTGAGCAGGTCTTCCAGACGGTGGACCTCGGCGGGAAGCGTAAGTTCCTGGACCTGGGAGGGGGGCATGGCCTGTATGCGGCTACCTTCCTGGCATTTAATCCAGAGCTTGATGCGAGTGTCTTTGACATGCCCAATATCGTCCCGATCACTCGCCGTTATCTGGCAGAGCATGGGGCATCCTCGATAAAGATACTGGCAGGTGATTTTACAAAAGATCCTATTGGGAATGATTATGATATCATCTTTTCATCATTCAA
>JAAYQQ010000019.1 GCA_012519255.1 Methanobacteriota archaeon
AGTCTGCAGGTGCCGGCCGGCCACGTACCGCCGCCCTCTCGACGGGAGCATAGCTCTCCCTGGCCACCGGTTTTTCCTCCATGATGAGCTTGCCGATAACAGGCGTGAATGGATCCACAAACGCGCCACCCAGGCCCGAGGTCCGCAACTGCTCAAAGTGAGCTTCAGTAATGCCGCCGCCCAGGATGATTTTTGCTTCAATTCCTTCCAGGCGAGAGAGCATTTGAGAATTTGGGCCATTCCTCTGCCCAAGGCGTGGCATGTCAATTATGCCGATCTCCTCATAGCCTATGTCCATAAGCTTGGCCACCACGGTCTCCAGTCTTTCTGGCCCAGCCTTGCGGGACGGCCATAATACCTTGCCGTCGTAATGGATGCATGGGATGACATGATCTGATAGCTCGAACGCTTCTTCGAAGAGCTCTAGGTCTGGTGAGGTTAGCGTTCCCATGATGGCCCTAGACACATCCATGGCGAATGAGTCAAAGACATCCTGTATGTCACGCATCCCCAGATCCAACCACACCCTGTACCGCGAGCGCACCAATCGTTTAAGAACCTCAAAATTGGGATGGCCATCTCGGATACCAGAAAGGTCCCACAGCGCAATTTCCTTGGCCGAATACTGAGGACCTCCCACTGCGCTCCAGTACTGTTGGAATTTAACCCTCTGGCCGGTAGGCTCGATATGTCCATTCAGCCATTCCGCCTCCACCACCTCGGCGATCTGTCCGATAGGCAGATCCACCACCGGGAGCCGGAATAGAACGAAGGTGTCGACTGGCAGAATGGGTATGTGGCGGAAGTCTCTTTCATTCTCCGGCATCTTCGAGACCAGGCTTCGTCGGAACGCCTCAAGCTCATCCATGGAGTCGAAATCCAGTGGAACCGCGGTCTTTCCGCAGTTTCGGCACTCATATCCCCCATCATTGTGGTCCACCCAGGGAAGGGGTCCACCGAACAGCAAGGCTGGATGTGTGTCTAGACTGCCGCAGTAGGGGCAGGCCCGAAGGGCCACTCGCCTGGTCATGTTTTCTCCACCCCTTCACTGGGATAATATTTTTGCCCCTCTACATCAGGGCTCATCATCGATCAGCCCGCACAGGTCCTCTGGACGGGGCCGAAGCGCCACGGAAGCCACCAGGCCAATGATGGCGAAGACCAATCCCACGGTCCAAACATGGACGAACCCAGTTTCAGTATAGAACACTGCAGGGCCAAGAGCGACCGTATTGCCGGCCAGGATGGCTGCAGCCAGCACAGGACCTATTGAGCCTCCGACGATGCGGAATAGAGTATTCATGCCTGACGCTACTCCGAAATCACTCTTGGGACAGGACTCGACCACCACATTGATCAACGACACCATGCACAATGCTATCCCTGCACCCACAATGATCTGTGATATGGCAATTTCGAGGTTTGTGCTATGCAGCCCAAGCAATGCTATGAATCCCAATGCCGTCGTGGCCAGGCCAGCGATCAGAACCCTGAACGCGCTCGTTCTGCGGGTTGCTGCGCCTCCAATGCCACTGAATATGAATTGAGAGATGGCGTTGGGGAGCATGAATATGCCCACGGCCAGTGTGTTCTGCAGGCCGAACAGGCCACCGACGGCCTTTGGTGTCATGAAGAAGAAGGGGAGAGTCTGGAATACCATGAACATGGTGATACCGACGAATAAGGCTGCAACATTTCCCCCCAGGATGCCCCGGTTCCTGAACAGACTGGGGCGGACGATGGGATCTTCGACCCTCCGTTCTACGAAGATGAATGCGGTAATGAGGACGGCCGAGATCACAATGAGCGCAATGAATGCCCCGCTCCACCCCCATTCCTCTCCCTGGGTGAGTGCCAGCAGGAAAAGGAAAACCCCGGCCCCCAGTAGGACCGCTCCAGGAATATCCAGTGACCCCTGGCGCCCCCTCCCCGGCTCCTCGATAAGATAGGCCGAAGCGATTGTCAGCGCAAGGAATGGCACGGTGACCAGATGGAACGCATCGGTCCACTTGCCCACCGAGGTGATCCAGCCACCTCCGATAAGGCCGATACTCACTCCTATTGAGAACATGGAAGAGATGATGCCCAATGCCAGGGGAATTTTATCCTTGGGGAACGTGTCACGTACGATGCCAAATGCCAGCGTGAACATGCCCATGCCCACTCCCTGCAGGGCGCGGAAGAACAATAAGACGGAGATGGAGGCGGTGCCGAATAGGAACTCGGAGATGTCGATGGAGAAGCCGGCGCCTGCCAGAGCGACGAAGTAAATGCCCATGATCGCGATCAGGACACGCTTCTTGCCGTACATGTCGCCAAGGCGGCCCACAAGGGGAGTGGCCACCGCGCCGACCAGCATGTATATGGATAGCACCCAGGAGATCCAATTGGCATCTGCAGGAAAATCCTGAACCATGGTTGGCAGCGCGGGGACCAACATGATCTCCACGAACATTGTCGTTAGAGCCAGGAGGGTCAGGACTACCAGGATGATGGAATTATGGGATCTATTTGTCTCGGCCATGTATCACACTATCGGCGGCCGATAGTTTATCAATTATTTAACCATGGCCCCCACTCTTCATGACATATTTCTCTACCAGACTGAGCGAATGCCCTCAACATGCTTGACTTACAACCCCACGGCTCCATATCATGAGCTGCTTACGCTGGCACTTCATCCAAACAGATATGGGGCGGTTGCGGGAACCATTCGCCAAGCGAGCCCAAATGCTGCCGGCGAGAGCAACATAAATTAGCCCGGAATCAGCCCATCCTGATGTCCCAGTCATATGGGATATCTTCTGTATCATATGGTAGGCGATACTCATCTGGTTCCTCATAATTGTACAATTCAGTTGGTACGTTGATGATCCACGATTCTCCATCTGAGATTCCCTTGAATCCGTGGTAGACCAGTGGAGGAATCTTGAGAAGGAGAGGATTACGCTCGCCCATGAAGAATTCATTGATGAGGCCCTTGGTTGGCGAGTCAGGACGATTATCGTAGAGGACCACTTTTGCCATGCCCCGTATGCACACGAAATGATCGGCCTGCTTCCGATGATAATGCCATGCCTTGATCACACCAGAGTAGCAGGATGTGATATACATCTGGCCAAACCGCTCAAACTCTGGCCAGTCGGAACGAAACATTTCCATTAGCCAGCCTCTTTCATCAGGAATCGCCCTCAGCTGCTTGACCATAACTCCATCAATAAGCTGCTTGACCATGATATCAGTAAGAGATAGAATATATGATTCATTAAGATTGTTGGCGAATCACGCCCCTGGCCGGGCGTATTATTTCACGTTTTCATATGCCACTGCATCCACTGGTGTCTGGTTTTGTAGCCCACATTCCATCAAAATCACTAACCTATTACCACTTGGTCCGAAGTATAATCGGATATTGTTACGTCCATCACCCAGCGTGAAGATTATCACCATGTTCACTCAATATATGGTCGATGAGGCGAGCAATGGTCATCGGGGCGGCGGGACTGCTCGGACAGTATCTGTGCGACGAGGCGACGGAGCGCGGCCTAGACGTGATGGCAACATACAATCGAACCAGGCCGGGGGGCGTCAACTATCCACTGGAGCAACTAGATATCACCGATCAAGAAGCAGTCTTCGCATCTATCCGCGAGGCAGAGCCTGATATGGTCTTCTTACCTTCTGCGCTCACTGGTGTGGACTATTGCGAGACACATCCTCAGGAAGCATGGGCAGTGAATGCCGAAGGAACATTCAACGTCGCCACCTCCTGCAAGGCCGCCAAAGCACGCCTGTTGTACGTATCCACCGACTATGTTTTCAACGGTGAGAAAGGCGAACGGTACTATGAGTTTGACACTCCAGATCCGCCCAGCGTGTATGCGCAAACCAAGCTTGAGGGCGAGCGGATCACCCTCGATGCCGACAATCACAACTGTGTCGCCCGTGTCGCTGTTCTGTATGGATGGAATCGTGTTTCCGACAAGACAAACTTCGTCACCTGGGCGCTGACGAACCTTAGGCAGGGCAAAGAAGTCCGACTTTTTGGAGACCAGCGAGTCTCCCCTACGTATGTGCCCAATCTCGCAAAGGTCCTGGTTACCATGGCTGAAGGCAATGCAACGGGCATCTATCATACGGCTGGCCCAGACTGCATATCTCGCTATGATATGGGCCTGCTTATCGCCGACACCTTTGGTCTTGACCGCTCGTTGTGCCGAAAGATCCGCACCGAAGATCTAACCCTGCCAGCGAAGCGTGGTCTAACATCATGCCTAGACATCCAGAAGGTAGAGGCAGAATTTAATACCCGCATGGTCTCATTCTCCGATGGCCTCAGAGATATGAAGGCCTCCGAGTGATTCGATGAAGGGACTGATCCTTGCCGGCGGGAACGGAACGCGCCTTCGACCTCTCACCCACACCGGGCCCAAGCAGCTCATACCCATTGCCAACAAGCCAAACATCCTTTACTGTCTGGAAGATATTCGTGATGCCGGAATAACCGACATAGGCATCATACTGGGCAACAACATGCCCGAGAAGGTCTGTGAATTGCTCGGGGATGGCTCAGAGTACGGAGTAGATATCACTTATATTGAGCAAGGAGCGCCCCTGGGGATTGCCCATGCCATCGGCTGCGCGGAGGAATTCATGAGTGGCCAGCCATTTGTTGTGTATCTCGGCGATAACATCCTGCATGGCGGCATACGGTATATGGTAGAGAAGTTCTCTAGAAGCGACGCCGAGGCCCTTGTCGCCATGACTCGGGTTGAGGACCCAACTCAGTTTGGCGTGGCCGAGCTAGACGCTGACGGCAACATAATATCTCTGGAGGAGAAGCCAAAGAACCCCCGTTCGAATCTGGCCATGATTGGCATATATTTCCTGCGACCC
>JAAYQQ010000020.1 GCA_012519255.1 Methanobacteriota archaeon
CATATCGAACCTCCCATCAGGCCATGGAAAATAACCATGGGCTGTCAAGCATCTCATCGATAATATTCAGTGTTGGTCGAGGATAGGCAGTCTACACGCATCATGGCAGGTTGTGAAGAGGGTCCTTGATATCTTCGATCTCCCTGACCGTTTTCCCATCGGAGTCGATCTCCTCAACATTTACCCGTATGCAGGATGCTGGACGGCCCTTAAGGAAGTCACATAGCACTCGTTCTATGAACGCCCGTACTTCCACTACTTGCTCGTCATGGTCCGCCCGGAAGTTCAGCGATATGTTGTAAAGAGGCATGGTATCCTACAGTGGTTCCTGACCCACGCCTATTTAGTCATAACTCTGTCGTCCTAGCGCGCCGGCAGCGATGTGGGCAGCCATCGCCCCATCCAATATTTCTCCCATTACTATCAGTAATGCAGCGTGGGGCCTCTCTGCCATTCTGGCAACAGGGCCTCGGACATGCTTCCCGAACGGAACCCCTGGAGGTCCAGCACTATATAGGTAAAACCAAGGCGCTTTAGCTCACTGACCACTCGCTCTCTATTGTTAATGATCACGGAGATCTCCTCAGGAGGGGACTCGATGCGAGCAATAGCGCCATGGTGTCGGACACGGACATTGCTGAGCCCCATCCCCAGCAACACCCTCTCCGATTCTCCCACGGCCTGAAGCTTATCCATTGTCACCTCTTGATGGAATGGTATCCTCGTGGCCAGGCATGGATTGGCCGGCCTATCTGCCACTGGAATTGATAATTGACGAGCTATACTGCGCACTTCGTTCTTTCCCAGTCCGGCCTCTATTAGCGGAGAGCGGACACCTGCCTCTGCGAGCGCTCTCCGGCCGGGACGATCTTCTTTCAGATCATCGGTCTGACTACCATCAACGATCGAATAATCTCCCCGCTCACGGACTGCTGCGGCGATGGCCCCCAGTATAATTCTTTTGCATCGGTAGCACCGATCTTCTGGATTGGCCTGAAAGGCCGCATCTTCTAGAGGATCGGCACGAGTTATGATAGGTTCTACTCCCATGGTCCGAGCAGTTCTGATCGCCAATTCTTCTTCTCCGGGAGGGGTTAGCGGTGAGACATTCATCACCGCGATGGCGCGCTCTCCAAGCTCCTCCCGAGCAACCTTGAGGACAACGGAACTATCCACTCCTCCAGAGTAGGCCACCGCTACCTTGGACTGGGAGCCAAGCAACTGACGTAGTCTAGACAGTCCCTTTTCCTCGTTTTCCATACGGGATTCATGTTATGGTCTGCTAATATGATTTACGATGATTCCGGGCCTCTCAGGCCATAATCGAAAAGTATCCAATGAACATATGCATCGGCGATGAATGTCAAGAAAGTGCTTGAGATGCACAGGCGAGGGGAGATCGACACGGTTGAGGCGGAAAGAGCAATCCGTCTGGACTATGTGCAGAGAATCGGCGAGCACACTCTTTTTGACCCACACAGGGCCGAGCGTAAAGGCATTCCTGAAATAATCTACGGGGAGGGCAAGAGTCCCGTGGAGGTAGCCGATATAATCTCTGGAACGATGGCGTATAGGGATATCTTTCTAGTCTCCCGCGCTTCTCCCAAGCACTTCGAGGCTATCCGGGCCGCAGTGGGGCAGGGAGTTCGCTATGAGGAAGGGGCCAGGATGGTAGTGGTCGATAGGCGGCCTTCCTGTGATCCTATGGGCAAGGTAGGGATATTGGCTGGAGGGACCTCTGATATCCCGGTGGCCGAGGAAGCAAGAGTGGTAGCCGAGGCCATGAATTGTGAGGTCTTCACTGCCTATGATGTGGGCATCGCCGCTTTCCACCGATTTATCGATCCCCTCTTTCAGATGCTTGATAAAGGGGTCGACTCATTGATCGTGGCGGCGGGCATGGAGGGTGCCCTCGCCTCGGTAGTATCTTCACTCGCCGACGTCCCTGTTATTGGTCTTCCCACTTCGATAGGTTATGGCGTGGGAGAGGGTGGCAGAGTCGCCCTAGCCGCCATGCTCCAATCCTGCTCTCCTGGCCTGTCTGTGGTGAATATCGATAATGGGGTGGGAGCGGGGGCAACCGCCGCGCTCATAAGTTTAAGGTGCAGACGCTCCAAGTAACAGGTAGATCACATGACAATATTGGTTGGACGGACGGACAATAAACGGGCGGCCGACCTATTTTATGACCTGGCCCTGGCCATGGAGCTCCAGGGGGAGCGTTGGAGGGCCAATAGCTATTATCGAGCGGCCAAGAGCATTGAGGAGCTGGGAGAGCATCTTCGCTCAGTGAGTGAGAGGGGGGAGCTTCGCCGCATTGAGGGTGTGGGAGAGAGCATCGAGGCCAAGCTTGAAGAGTTCCTCGCTACCGGACGCATTGAAGCGCTGGAGAACGTGCGGGACATACTTCCTGAAGACCTTGACCTGTTGAGAAACATCCCTGGCCTGGGGGTCCGCCGGATCGCCGAGATAGAAATGCTGTTGGGGATACGTTCGGTGGACGAGCTTCTGAGGGCCGCATATGAGGGCAAGATCGCCGAGCTCCCCGACTTCGATGAGGGCGTGGATAGGAAGGTCATTGAATATCTCACATGGAAGCGAGAGGAAGCTGCCGAGGTTCCCACGCCCTACGCCATTCGCTCTGCCAAACACATAATAGATTATTTGCAGGGAAGCCCTGGGCTGATCCGTCTAGAGCTGTCCGGTCCGGCCCGTCGTAAGGCCTCTTCGGTTGCCAACATCACACTACTTTTCACAGCTACCGAGCCGGACGGGATCATTGCTCGCTTTGGGTTATGTCCAGAGGTCACAGAGCTGATCATCGTTGAAAAGGAACAGGCGGTGGGAAAGACCACTTCGGGGGCGGCATGCATGGTCAGGGCAGTTAGGGAAGAATCATTCGGTCTGGATCTGCTCAAGAGCACCGGTCCGGATGCACACATCCGCTCTCTTGGCAAGCTGGCAAAGGAAAGGGGGCTCCGCCTGACCGCTGCCAGACTGGGAAAGGATCGTGCCCGGACGGAGCAGGCGATATATGATGCGCTGGGGATGGAGCCAGTGAGGCCGGAGTGGAGAGGATTTCCGCCCTGTGAATGTGTCGTCCTCCCTGAAGAATTACGAGGTGACCTACATCTTCGTTGCGTGTCCTTTGATGGGGGACTAAGGGTGCTTGAGATGGCCTCGGCGGCCCATGACCTCGGTCACCGTTATGTCTGCTTCTGTGACCGTCTGGGGGGGCGATATATGGACCCTGAGGCACTGGAGCGCAGAAACATTCTCATTGATGAGGCGGCCGACCTACTGGGGATTCCCATACTCAAGGGCGCCGAGGTCGATATAACGCCTGATGGGAGGCTGGACTTCCCGACGGAGCACCTTGAGCGGCTGGACCTGGTCATTGGTTCGGTGAACGCCCGCCTGAACATGGATAGCAAGGCAATGACCTCCAGAGTGCTTACGGCCATGGAGGATCCCAACATGGATGTATTCGGCCACCCCTCGGGGAGGATCCTCGGCCTCCGAGAATCGATCAGATCGGATATGGATAGAATTGCCGAGGCGGCCTGTGACCGCAAGGTGGCGCTTGAGGTGAACGCATACCCGGATCGTCTGGACCTGGATGCGGAATCCATCCGGGCCATCGGCGATACCAAAAACATGTTCTCTCTAGGCACTGATGCTGCATTCCCCAGCGAACTAACTTACTGGGAGTGGGCGGCGAATATGGCCATGGGGGCCTGTCTGCCCCCTTCCAGGGTGCTCAATACATTATCGGCGGAACAGCTCCGCGGACGTCGGTGGAGGAAATGAGATGAAACTTGCAGATATCCTTTCCAGGGCGGATGGCCATGGACTCGTGTCTATCCGACCCATGCGGCCAGAGGACATGGAGGAAGTACGAGAGGTTGGACAGATCGCCTGGTCGGATATGGTCATGCATGATATAGGGCGAAAGTTCCGTTATCCCAAGCGTTCCCCCAGGATGATCGAGGCGTACCTGGCAATGGAGCCGGAGGGTTGCCTGGTGGCAGAGCAGGGGGGCAAGATCATCGGCTCGGCATTCTGCCATGTGTGGGGCAAGGTCGGCTGGATCGGTCCGCTAGAGGTTCTTCCAGACCATCAGGGCTCTGGAGTTGGAAAGGCGCTCCTGAGGGCCTGCGAGCGTCATCTCGAGCAGAGGGGATGCCAGGTCATTGGCCTGGAAACCCTGTCACATATTCCCAAGCACCTTCATCTCTATCTTTCTTCAGGGTACTCGCCACATAGTACGGTCCTGATCATGGAGAAAATGATCGATCATGAAGGCGCCATGACCGACGAGGTAGAGGAGGTCACGGTATCTTCCCTGCCAGACGTGCTGCCCGAACTCGTCCGACTAAGCGCCCTCATGGAACCTTCCCTGAACCTCTCCAGGGAAGCCAAGACGATCGTGGAACGGCATATGGGCAATGTATACATCAACCGCCGGGATGGCGAGGTGGTGGGAGCAGCCTTCCTACACACATATCAAAGGGGTGAGGAAGCGGCCTTCTCTTCCATCAAGGCAGTGCTGGTGGACCCACGGCGTGCCGATGCCGCATCTATCTATGATTCCCTCCTGGAACGCTGCGAGGGGGCCTCCCTGATGATGGGAAAGAAACGCATATTGATTAGGTTTCCAGTACGGGACCCCGTCCTTTACAAACACATGCTGAAAAGATCCTATCAGCTTAAGGGGGCCAACATACGCATGGTTAAGCGAGGTCAGTATGAGGAACGGGGCACCTATCACGTCGCCTCCTGGGCAGGATAATTGGTGATCAATGCCGATTGGCATTAATGACCAACTCGGGATGGCGTTATCCTCCCAAACGATCTCTTATCCTCTTCAGGCCAAGTTACTATCTAGTCTCATCACCTTTACAGCTCAAATTAGGAGCATACAATGAAAGTAGCGATAGCAGGAGCAGGCATGGCCGGTGCATACCTATATCGGCTGCTCAGGGAACAGGGCATAACTGCTCATATCTATGATGCAAATGAGCCGACCAGTTGCGGTATCACCTCATGCGGCTGGGGGGCCGTTCCTACCGTAGAGGTGCAGCGCCTGATCTCAAGGTTCCTCGAACCATCTGACTATGAACTGCAAAGGTTCAGGGAGATCAACATCGAGGGCGTCAAGATAAAGGGCGACATGCTCACCATAGACAAGCCCCGGTTGATCAAAGAGCTGCTGGATGATGCGGAGGTACGTTTTGATCCACTCGATACTGGCATGTATGATCGCATCATCGACGCCACGGGGGTGGTTCGCGCATTCCTTGGCCCCTCTACCATCCCCCCGCTATTGGCTGATTGTACACAGTATCGTGTCCGCACCGACCAGCCGAAAGAGTTGTCCATCAATATTTCTTCATTGGGTTATGAATGGTGCTTCCCCCTATCCGATAATGAATATCATATGGGCTTCGGCAACCTCCATGGCGATGCCGAGGGCTACACCTTGCCGACGGACATCATGGCCGAGGTATCGGTCTGCTGTAATTGTCGGGCCAAGGTCTGTCTTTCCTCTCCAGAAGGAACCCAGCCATTCGTTGTCGGCAAGGTAGTGGGTGTAGGAGAGAGCATAGGGGCAGTCGCGCCCCTCGCCGCTGACGGCATAGTATATGCCATGCAGACGGGGGAACTCCTGATCGAGCGATGGGATGATCCCAACGCCTATGCCGAGGAAGTGCTCAGGCGATATGATTGGATGAACCTGGAGCGCCGGGGGCTTAATCGATTGATCGAGGGCCGCATGCCTCTTCTGGAGGAGCTGCGGGCATTCCTAAAACATACACGGATGGCTGGCTTCGACATGCGCATGAGGCATGCCATGTATTTCTTCCGCAGAATGCTGAAAGCCGCATCTGCCCGTAATGCGAGGCCGCAGCAGACGGCATGAAGCGATGCCCGGAACTCCCCACCGTAAGAATAGCCTGCTGCCTGACGGGCCTTTCCCTTTCCCAGATATGGGGCCCCGTCAGGGGGTTGGACTTGATGCAATGATCATCATTTCAATGAGGGCAAGGAAAGTATCTGTCCAAACATGGTGAAGAGTACCTTCAATGAGCCCAGGACAAGGGATAAATATGCTTTGGGAAGTGAGACAATAGATGCTCGGACAACCCCCAGGCGACTTTGACAATCACGTCCGCACACTATCTACGGCGGGCACGCTGGAGGTGCCGGCAGGCTCGCCCTGCGTCATTTGCAAGGGTTCGCGGAACCTCTGTGGGAAGGACCGCTGCCCCCTAATGCTTAAGTTCTATTCTCATTCGAAGACGCAGAAACTCTTCAATTCGCTCGACCTGGCCGGGATGTCCCCTCCCGGAATCTTCGTGGGCCGCTATGGGTATCCCAAGGTGGACATAGGTCCCCTTGTCCCCCCGATCATGGGTGACACATCACTCATGGATACCCCGGAGCTGTGGGTGGGTAAGAGCATTGATGAGATCATGGATTTCCGTTTTACACTGGTAAGGGGAAAGCATCGCATCGATGCCTTCAACTTTGAGAAAAGCGGCCGTATCGTCGATTACACTCGTGACCTTGCACTCTCCGTCAATCCCATGGAGGTAGAGGCAAAGTTCCTCAAGCGACCCAGTGGGAGGCTGATACTTGACGATGAGGTCCAGCCGTTCGGACCATCTGCCCGGTTAAAGGACCTCGATATTGGCAATCCCCGTTATGATCAGCGAGTGGAGAAGGCGTTCTATGACACCGACCTCCGGGCGACAGAGGCGGTCCGCTCACTTTATCAAGATGGCGTGCTCATTTCCAAAATTCAGAAGGCCTTCTCCGTCGGCGCGTTCGGAGTGGGCAAGAACCGTCGTTTTGTCCCCACCCGATGGTCCATCACTGCAGTAGATGACATCTTGGGCAAGGGCCTACTGTCCGAGACCAAGCATAACCCCCTCATCGAAGAGTGGAGGGTCTATGACTGGTGCCAATTAGATAATCGATGGAGCATCCTGCTCATGCCCACGTCGTGGCGTTATGAGCTCATCGAAGCATGGTATCCCAACACTGCCTGGAATCCCCGTGGGCGAAAAGTTGACATGATCAGCGACCACGAGTTCTTCAATGGACGGAAGGAGTATGCGCATATCGGGGGCTGCTACTATGCTGCCCGCCTTGCCGTTAACGAACTCCTCACCGCCGAGCGCCGCCAGGCCGGCGCCGTGATCTTCCGTGAAGCCCATCCCGGATATATCATGCCGGTGGGCGTATGGAACGTTCGGGAGAATGTAAGGGAGGCGCTTAAGGTCCAGCCCCGTTGCTTTGAGACGCTCCAACAGGCCCTGGCTCACATTGCCGGCCGGATGGACATACCGATGGATACCTGGATAAGCAACAGTGGAATCCTCAAGGATTATCTTACTCAGAGGCGGATAGACGATTATGTCTAGTCTTGATAGTTTTGGACTGGACGTCCCACCTACGCCGCTTCGCGTGAGGAGGAAAAAGGTCACGACGGCGCTATCCCCCTCTCGCCTGCCTGGCCTGGATTATGCGCTCAATCCCTACACGCGATGTGGGCATAATTGCACCTATTGTTATGCCCCATACATCATGAGAATATCGCCGAAGGAATGGGGTCAGGGCATAGAAGCCAAGGTGAACATTCCTCGATTGTTGGACAGGGAGCTGCCCAAGAAGCAGGGCGTGATCGGTTTGGGCACTGTTACCGATCCATATCAGCCAGTGGAAGAGAGACTTCTTCTGACTCGCCGATGTCTAAAGGTGCTCCAACGGCATAATGCCAGGGTAAGTGTATTAACAAAATCTGCCCTCGTTGCCAGGGACGCCGATATATTAACCAAGATGGAGGGCTCCGAAGTGGGCATCACCATCACTACCATTAGCGACCAACGAAGCAAGATCTTTGAACCATGTGCCCCTCCTCCATCAAAGAGATTGGGGGCCATGAGAACCCTTCACGACTCCAAGGTCAGCGTATATGCGCTCCTTGGCCCCATCATACCAACGATATCTGATTATGATCTGGAGGGTCTGGTGACTGCCATTGAACGGGCCGGCGCCAGCATGATCATGATCGATCGTTTGAATATGCGTCCAGGGATGGAAGCACGTATGCTTGAACGTATGAGGATGATGGATCCCGCGTCCTTGCCCATCCTTGAGAGCGCCCTCTCCGATCGGGACTTCTATCGCTCTGCCGCCGAATCTATTCGTCGGCTCTGCAAAGACCGCGGCCTGATATGCAAGGATGCCTTTTGATCTAGACTTGACCAAGTTTTGGGCTTGGGAGGTCACATTGCTCAATAGCAGATGCTTATGCGCCGACGCAATTTCCTCCCAGTATCTAGTGTGAAATGATGGCTCTACTCCCATGAGGGCTCGTTCTAGTTGGGAATTTAGTGACGTTATCTCATCTAAATCTCTCGCTAACGAGTTAATCTGTAGCAACAGTTATATAGAAGCGATAAAATATCGGCCCCTCGAAAGGAGGCTCATAATGGCATATTCTCTAGGACAAGGCCAACCAATCATCGTGCTGAAAGAAGGCACGGAGAGAACCAAGAATCGCGAGGCTCAGTTTAACAACATAGCTGCTGCCCGCGCTATTGCTGATGCTGTACGATCGACCCTAGGCCCTAAGGGTATGGACAAGATGCTTGTAGATTCCCTTGGCGATGTTGTCATCACCAATGACGGTGTGACCATTCTAAAGGAGATCGAGGTCCAGCACCCTGCAGCAAAGATGGTCGTGGAAGTTGCCAAGACTCAGGATTCTGAGTGCGGTGATGGGACCACCACCTCCGTGGTACTCGCAGGGGAACTACTCAAGAAGGCTGAACTACTCATTGATTCCAACGTTCACCCTACCATCATCGCCAACGGATACAGGCTTGCTGCTACCGAGGCCGTAAAGGTGCTCAACAGCATCGCTGTCGATTGCGACGATGATGAGATGTTGAAAAAGGTCGCCATAACTGCCATGACTGGTAAGTCTGTTGGTGGTGAGGCAGATTACCTCGCCGACCTTGCTGTTAAGGCTGTCAGGTCAATAGCGGAGGATCGCAACGGCGATACCTTCGTCGATGTGGAGAACATCAAGGTCGAGAAGAAGACTGGAGGAGCTATTGGTGACACAGAACTCATCACCGGTCTGATCATCGACAAGGAGAAGGTTCACCCACGCATGCCGAAGAGCGTTTCCGGTGCCAAGATAGCCATCCTGTCCTCTGCTCTTGAGATCAAGAAGACCGAGGTCGAGGCCAAGATTCAGATTCGTGACCCTGCCTCTATGCAGCGCTTCCTTGATGAGGAAGAGAACACCCTTAAGAAAATGGTCGAGAAGATCAAGGCCACTGGTGCCAATGTGGTGTTCTGCCAGAAAGGCATGGATGACCTGATCCAGCATTATCTCTCCAAGGCGGGCATCTACGCTTGCCGCCGCCTCAAGGAGTCGGACATGGAGAAGCTCGCCAAGGCCACTGGCGGTAGCATCGTGGGCAACCTCGAGTCTCTGAGTGAGAGTGATCTTGGAATTGCCCAGCTGGTTGAGGAGCGCAAGATCGGTGAGGAATGGATGACATTCGTTACCGGCTGCAAGAATCCCAAGGCCATCAGCATCATTGTCCGCGGCGGCACTGAGCACGTTATAGATGAGGTTGACCGTGCCCTTAACGACGCTCTGAGAGTCGTCGGAGTCGCTCTAGAGGACGGCAAGGTTGTTGCTGGCGGTGGTGCGCCAGAGATAGAGCTCTCTATGAAGCTGGCCGACTACGCTACTGCAGTAGGTGGCCGTGAGCAGCTCGCCATAAAGGCATTCGCCGAAGCCCTTGAGATCATTCCCTGGGCTCTTGCCGAGAACGCTGGTCTTGACCCCATCGATGTCGTCATCCAGCTCAAGAACGCCCATGGAAATGGCAACTCTGCCTTCATGGGACTGAACCTCAACACTGGGGAACCCATCAGCATGCTGGATGAGAACGTCATCGAGCCCCTGCGTGTGAAGACACAGGCCATTGAGTCTGCGACCGAGGTCGCCAGCATGGTCCTGAGGATCGATGATGTCATCGCCTCAAGAATGGCCCCACAGGGACCCCCACAGGGCGGAATGCCCCCAGGAATGGGCGGCATGGGTGGCATGGGCGGAATGCCCGGCATGATGTAAGGTTATCACACCTTCACCAAACTCTTTACCAATCCCTTCCTTTTTTCATTATATTATAGGCCTGAACATTATCATTTATGCTTTTTTTAGTAAGAATTATAAAGTCTTTCCAAGTGATACCCCCCAAACAAATTCTGGGAGGGTAAGATGAATAAAATTTCTGCAAGTGCCGCTGTTCTGATCGGGGCGCTGTTCCTGACCAGTCTGCTCGCCGTTCCCGTTAGCGCCGCTCAAGCGGACGCTCCTGAGTATACTACTGA
>JAAYQQ010000021.1 GCA_012519255.1 Methanobacteriota archaeon
CCCCGATATAATCATGTATGAGGTGTGGGGGACGCTGATGCCCAACCTGGTGGTGCCGGTATCTAATGTTATGGAAAGAAAGCTCGCCGCCGTCCGCGAACACGGCACCCAGTGCGCCGACATAGACTATGTCCGTCTGAGCAGGGGGATAAACGGTTACCGCGCGGCCGCAAGCGCTCTAGATGGATATGCAGAGGCGTTCATGCACATGGATGCTCCCACATTGCTCCGGCTGTTTTCCTGATCAGACCAATGGAGCTTCCCGCAGCGCATACTGGGTGCGGCGCATTATGCCGCGGTTGACCGTCCGCACATGCATCTGGGCACGGTCCTGGGCATTGAAGCGGTACTTGTACGGTTCCTCGCCCCGCAACAGGTCGACCTCTTTGCGACCGAGTTGATGGCATTCCTCGATGATCTTGGATAGCAACACGGTCCCCGGCGAGTACCTGGCCAGCTCCGGTCCGAAGCCGGAAAGATAGTAGAGATATCGCCCCTCATCTTCAAGCCCCATGGCGATGGCGATGGCCGAGTCCCTGGTCCGGAGGGCGTGGAACACCACTCCCTGGCCGGCCAGGCGTTGAGATACCTCTCTAACGAACTGGGGCATCCCGGGAGTCCTGAGAGTACTGGATGCCTGCCACCGTTGATCATTCAGCTCGTTCAGCCACTCTACCGCCACGCTCACCTCGTCGGCAGTGCGCATGGGCTGGAAGAACACGCCCTCATCCTGAAGGCGGCGCCATCCCCTGCCGAGATTGTAGCGCATGTTCCTGGAAAGTGAGGCCAGGTATGCCCTGTGACTGCCGTTGAGCGTGATGCAGGGCGCCGCGTAGCTGACCTGCTCCGCCTGAGGGAAGGCGGAGCGCACGGCCCGCTCGGTCGGCCCGCCCTGTCGGAGATCTCGGAGCTCCAGAACATCCCACTCGTCCTGCTGGCGGAGGTGTTCCCACACTGCCGCCTGAACATCCGCCCGCCCATTCTCGGCGATGATGCCGCAGCGGTCCGATGGGCCCGCCCCCATAAACTCGACCTTGGTCCATCGGGTGCGGCCCCGAGAGCTCTTGACCAATGGCGCATACCCTACCGTCCGTCCTCGCTCCATCACTCTCAGGATGAGTTGGCTCTTATCTTCTCCGAATGCATTCCACCAGGCCGATAACCAGTCCAGGTTGAGGAAAAGAGGGTCCTCTCCACTCGATCTCAGCAGTTTTTGATACTCCTGCGGCGACTCCTCCAACCGGGAGAGGGCCCCCACCTCCACCACGCGCAGGGACATGAAACGAAAGATGGATACTCGGTCAACAAATATGTTTCTGCATCCCCAATATTGCCCTGACAAGCGCTGGAAAGACCACAAACAGTATATCTTCCCTTTATGTTACAATCAGACGAGCGTGCAATCCAATGAAACTGGTCCGTACCGGGAAGGTCAAGCAAGTCTATGAGGTGGACGATCAGACACTAGAGTTCTTATTCACGGACAATATCAGTGTATTCGACAAGGTAATTCCATCTCAGATTCCCTTCAAGGGTGAGACGCTCTGCCGCAGCGCGGCCTTTTGGTTCCAGGTGCTCAGACATGAGGGTATTCCAACCCACTTCACTGAGCTGGTGCCGCCTAACCGCATGCGCGTAAAGCAGGTCCAGGTCATATCTGACTACGACCGCATCACCTGTGACACTACTAATTATCTGATCCCATTGGAAATCATCTCCCGCCATTACGTCGCTGGCTCTCTGTGGGACCGCATAAAGAGCAAGGAGATCCGTCCCGAGGATCTCGGCTTCGCTCGCGGTCACCAGCCGAAGTATGGTGAGGAGCTTCCTCGGCCGTTCTACGAGCTGACCACCAAGCTGGAGCCGGTGGATCGATTACTTTCCAGGGAGGAAGCAATGAAGATCTCTGGACTTACCGAGGTAGAAATGGACAATCTCCTGGAGCTGGTGGCAAAGATCGATGAGATCATCGCCAGAGAGGTGGGAGAGAGAATGCTGATTCACGTCGATGGCAAGAAGGAGTTCGCCTTTGACGAAAAGCGTCGCTTCATGGTCGTGGACACCTTCGGCACTGCCGATGAGGACCGATGGTGGGACGAGGATGCCTACGCTGAGGGAAAATGCCTGGAACTCTCCAAGGAAGCGGTGCGGCAATACTATCGTTCCAATGGTTACTTCGATAAGCTGACCGCCGCTCGCAAGGCCAACACCGATGAGCCAGATATACCGGCGCTGCCTCACGAGCAGGCAGAGACGGTCAGTGAACTGTATATCGAGATGTTCGAGCGCATCACCGGCGAAAGCTTCCGGTGAGCGCCCAGACTCTCCAAACTTCTTCTTTTCACTCTTTCTTTGAACCCATGCAGAACTGTCCAATGTGAGGACGGCGCGTTCGCTGGGTGATATTCTATTATGTCAGCCAGCTGTCGCGTTCACTCTAGTGAAACGGCGACCAATCGATTCCCTTCGGGGCATGCAAGGTCGCTATCGATCTTGGCCACCCGGAATTTCATATTCTTCTCCAAGCCCACAGGGTGACAGATCCAGTAATTCACGCAGCCAAGGGTTTTGCATTTAACTTCCTCGAAGGTGATGGTGGAGCCTTCTATGGCTGACCGCTGGGGTAGGGCGCCCTTTCGTGGCTCTTTCTCCACCTCGACCACGCGGACGCCTTCCTCGTGGATGCGGCAGTCATGCTTCACATCCCTAATCCCCGTGATCCTGTATCGCCCACCGGCGTCGAGATTGAAGCAAACTGCCTTGAGCTTGCAATCCCGACATTCCGTGAGCGGACCGCGGTAAATGAATGTCTCTCCTTTCTTGGCCTGATGCTCCCCGATCAAAGTAATGACGACCATATTCCCACCTGTTCAGATGACCTCAGTAATGGTGGCCAGTCGCTCGGCCGCCTCATAGGTGAGGCCGAGCTGGCCCAGAATAGTGAATCTGCTGCGGACCTTGTGCGCCGTGACGAGGGCCTCAATGATCTGCTCTTTGTTGACGCCCAGCTCCTTCGCTGAGGTGGGGGCGCCTATCTTCGCAAGTGCATCGCGAATACGCACCCAATCTCCGCCGTGAAGGTACATCATCATGATGCTGCCCACGCCGCATTGTTCTCCATGCAGAGCCTTGCCCGGGGAGAGTATGTCCATGGCATGGGAGAACATGTGCTCCGAGCCGGAAGTGGGGCGGGATGAGCCAGCTACGGCCATGGAGATGCCAGAGATAATGATGGGCCGTATGGCTACCCACACGCTCTCCTCGAGATTTGGTTTGATGAAACTGGCATTATCGATAATGGTCTCGGCAGTGTATACCGATAGGGAATAGGCAGAGCGGGAGAACTCCTCTCCCCGTAACTTCCTTGCGTATTCCCAGTCTCGCACTGCCGTGGAATTGGATATGACATCGGCGCAACCTGAAGCGAGAAGTCTATAGGGCGCCTGGACGATGATACTGGTGTCCGCCACCACTCCCAGGGGCACGCGGGCTTCCAGGGAGAGCGGACCATCCTTATTCTTTATGGATGCTCTTCCCGATGCGATCCCATCGTGCGATGCTGAGGTGGGAACGGCGATGAACTCCACGCCCAAATTCTTGGCCGCCATCTTGGCGAGGTCGATCTTGCTGCCCCCTCCAATGCCAATCAAGAAACTGGCCTTGGCTGCCCGGGCTTCCTCCTCGACCTTGCTAAGATTATCCTGTGTTGCCTCCCCCGTTATTACCGTCTGCACATCGAACCCAATATCGGTGAGGCTTGTGCTGACGATATCTGAGGCGACAGTTTTTGTCTTGGGGCCAGTCACGAGCAGGGCTGTTCCTGTCAGACCGAAGTCCCTGCAGACCTCGGAGATCTGTCCTAGAACACCGTGCCCGACCAGTAGGTTCCTGGGAAAAAGTATCGAACGGGCTTTGGTGAAGTCGCCCTCATCCATTCGGTCTCCCTAACTCTAGACAGATATATGTACCCTCTCCTACGGCTATATTTGTCTACTTGAGTCAAATTGGAGAGCCAGTACTATCATTTCCTGGCGTTGTCTCCCCCTCTTTCCATCATTATTGGCGCCCCCTATCCTCCCGTCTCGCCCCCATTCTGAAGTAAGTCAGACGAGAGGTCTCGCATCATTAATTCAAGGGGTTTTGCTCTCAAGTATGGACAAGTAATCAATATTCAGGGAACGCAGCCCCTAAACCAGTGGTCCGATGACCTGATCCTACGCAGCGCCTCTATGTAGCCAGCTCCGCCGTTTCGATGACCCTCCCATATCTCCAGAAGTACAGGCAGGCCGTGCATGTGGGGGAGGCCAGGAAGATCCACATCCCCATCTCCCAGCTGGAGCCCCTCGCCGTCTGGCTGAGCGGCGTCGGAGAGGTGTATGTGTTTAATGTGGCCGTCGAGCGTTTGGAAAAAAGAGGAGATGGCATCATTACCACCATTCTCTACAGATAGATAGGCGTGGGAGATATCCAATGTGATTCCGTCAACGTGGGGCAGAAGCTCCACGAACTCATGTGGGTGTTTACCTATATTGCACCACCACTTCTCTCCCTCGATATGATATCGCCGGGGCATGTTCTCTAGCCATATTTTTCCGTCAAGAGAGGCTAGAGATGCGGCGAGGTTGCCATGCAGTTGCTCCGGACCAACCGAGTGTGGCCTTACCCCTCCCGGATGTATGACCGTGGCGACATCGTAGCGCCCGGCCATGGCCGATATATCATTGATACGTCGGACGAATGCATCTCTACGGGCAAGATTCTCATCGGCCAGGTCGATGAGCATGGACCTGCCGTTGATGCGCATCTTCTCAGGGGCGTGTACGATGGCGCACCGCTCCTCTCTGTGGAGAAATTCCTCCACCTTCTCGACATCATCCTGCTCGCGTATCAACAGCTCAAAGAAATCGACGTCGAGCTGGTGGAGCTGATGATGGTCGTCGAGGGTCATCATGACGCCTAGGCGGAGCGACGTTGACATACACTCTCCATAAGTCCTCGAGAATAACAAGATTTGTGTGGAGAAAAAAGGGGCCCCGGGAAAGGTTGTTCAAGGCGGAACACGAATCACCATTATTCAGGAGGAGAATATAGGGGGGTGAGCCCTTCCCGAGCGCTCCCTATGCCCTGTAACGGAGACTACTATTTAAAGGATTGTGGCGTAAATATTGTTATTGAAGAAGTTCGGGGCCAAAAGGGATAATAATATCGTTCGTCGACCGCCGTATACATGCCGCCAGGGGATATGCTATTCCTCCCGCTCATCTACTGATATTGATCGGGAAACTGCGCCAATAGATTCTATATTATCTTTTTGATAGTGGCATCTTTATACTTATATATCATTCAATATTTCCGTAATATATGCTGGGTCGAATCGGCGTACTGGATGGCGAGATGGGGGACAGGAGATATGCCAACTCCTCGGTGGACCTTGCCCACATGCTTGATCTCAACATCCCTCTGTTTGTAGTCGATACTTCTGCGCGCATTATCTTCATGAACTCTTCTGCCGAGGCCTCTATCGGGCGCAACGCC
>JAAYQQ010000022.1 GCA_012519255.1 Methanobacteriota archaeon
AGGGCCATCAAGATGTTTAGGGAATGGAGGGAATCATCCGCGAGACAGGCAAGCGTGGGGCAACACGACCATCTATGTCATCGGTGAGAGCAGCTCCCTTGTCAAATCGATGAAGCAGTTCAATGCGGGCCTGATGGAGATCGTGTTCCCCGAGTTGTTTGAATGCCCGTCAGCTCCGTTCGGCGCCTCGCATATTCAAATTGAGGATGCGCCAAAAACCTCCAATACGTAATTCACACACCAGTCGGCACTGCTCCGTTGATGGATGAATGGTCTATTGTGCCAGCGAGGTGCTGACGTGGAGCAACATGTCAAGGGGCTCGAGAACGTACCTAATATGATGTGACAATCAACTTTTCCAATGCATCCCACATCAAGTCAGGGCAAAATGAACTCCAACTGTTGACATCTTAGGGCGCTATTAACACCATGACTGGGAGTACCTTATCGGCTTTACAGGACAGAATATTATGCTGATAGGGAGACCGTCATCATTTGCGTCAAGGGAATGTAAATGGACATTGTTCCCCTGAGGAGATGGGATGAGGGCCCAATGCTGGAGGCGCCCTTCTAATGTTTGCTCACTGGCTCTCCGTCTGCACCTCGATAAGGCTGCCATCATAATACTGTTCTCGAAGTCGCGGCTTTTCGATCTTTCCAGTAGGATTACGTGGCACCTTTTCAAAAATTATCCTGCGCGGGCGCTTGTAACGGGGCAACGCGTTGCAGAACTGCGAGAGCTCCTCTTCCGAGCAGGAATGGCCCGGTTTCAGCTCCACTACCGCCGCAGCGATCTCGCCCAGGCGACGGTCAGGGAGACCAATTACGGCCGCATCCTTGACTGCATTGTGCGTGCGTAAAAAGTTCTCGATCTGTACAGGATAGAGATTCTCGCCGCCGCTGATGATCACGTCTTTCTTTCGGTCGACAAGATAGACAAAACCGTCCTCGTCCATCCTCGCCACATCGCCTGTGAACAGCCAACCGTCCCTGAGCACTTCAGCGGAGGCCTCTGGGTCATTGTAATAGCATTTCATAATGCCCGGGCCCTTTACACAAAGCTCGCCAACCTCTCCCTGTTCTACCGGATGGCCATTTTCATCCACGATCTGCAATTTCCAACTATAACCGGCCTTTCCGATGGCGCCGACCTTATGAATATTTTCAATGCCCAGGTGAACACAGCCGGGGCCAATGGATTCCGATAGGCCGTAATTGGTATCATAAACGTGATTGGGAAAGTATTGTTTCCAGCGCCTGATGAGACTGGGCGGGACCGGCTGCGCGCCGATGTGCATCAGTCTCCACTGATCAAGCTTGTAATCCTCCAGCTTTATGTCACCGCGTTCGATGGCATCCAGGATGTCCTGCGCCCATGGAACGAGCAGCCAGACAATCGTTATCTGCTCCTCTGACACTGCTTTGATTATCCACTGCGGTTTGACGCCACGCAGAAGAACGGCCTTGCTGCTAGATAGAAGGCTGCCGAACCAATGCATTTTCGCGCCGGTATGATACAGTGGAGGGATGCAGAGGAAATTGTCCTTGCGCGTTTGTTTGTGATGATTTACCTCCACCTCGCAGGATGTCATCAGGCTGCGGTGTGCGTGAAGGATCGCCTTTGGGAAACCAGTGGTGCCGGATGAAAAATAGATAACCGCATCGTCCTCATCGGAAAGTGTGATCTTCGGAGCCTTGGAAGAACAACATGCCGTGAGGGCATAGTAGCTCTCGGCAAATGCTGGACAGTCCTGCCCGACGAACAATCGAATCTTTACATTCGGGATCTGCTCATGGATCGCCTCGATCCTGTCGGTGAATTCCGGCCCAAATATCAGAACGTCGCATTCGGCCAGATCGAGGCAATACTTGATCTCCTCTTCAGTATATCGATAGTTCAGCGGCACGGCAAGGGCGCCGGTCTTCAGGATGCCAAAGTAGATCGGCAGCCACTCAAGGCTGTTCATAAGCAAGATCGCAACCTTATGACCTTTTTGCAATCCCCTATCCAGCAAAAAATTAGCCAAGCGATTGGCCTTATCGTCGAACTCTCGCCAAGTGATCTCCCGACGGTATTTTCTTTCAGGATTGGTCTCAACAAGCTCGTATTCCTTCCAGCTTGCACGAGTTTCTCGGATCTCGGGGTTGATCTCCACCAGGCTAATGTCTTCACCATAAAGGGCGGCGTTGCGAGCGAGGATCTCTGTGATTGGCATCTTCATCCCTATTGAAGTTATATTCCGCTTTTGTGCAAATACCGCGATGAGATTCTACCACATAAGCAACACGTTCTAAATTCTCTTTTTAGAGGCGATAGCTGGAAGTTCCCACGAGATATTCGGACGTAGGGTAGGGGTATCGGAGATACCTCTATGAAACTATCCTTCCCCGG
>JAAYQQ010000023.1 GCA_012519255.1 Methanobacteriota archaeon
ATGCTTCCCTTCTTCCCCTTGATCCTGCCTGCACGCTCGTACAGCGTAGCCAGATCAGTGTACATGTACACTGATCTGGCTACGCTGTACGAGCGTGCAGGCAGGATCAAGGGGAAGAAGGGAAGCATCACTCAGATTCCTATCCTAACCATGCCTGGTGACGATATCACCCACCCCATTCCGGATCTAACGGGTTACATTACAGAGGGACAGATCGTGGCCTCTCGTGAGCTGCACCGTGCTGGCAAGTACCCACCGATTAATGTGGGGGCTTCACTCTCTAGGCTGATGAATGCCGGTATCGGTCCTGGTCTCACTCGTGAGGACCACAAGGCTATCTCTGATCAGTTGTACGCTGCTTACGCAGAGGGTCGTGACCTGAGGGGTCTTGTCGCCATCGTGGGAAAGGATGCGCTGTCTGAGAGGGACCGTAAGTTCCTGGACTTCGCCGACGCCTTTGAGGACAGGTTCGTACGTCAGGGTATAGACGAAGACCGCGACATCGAGACCACTCTGGACATTGCCTGGGAGCTCGTGGCTGGACTGCCGGAGAACCAACTCTCCAGGATTGACCGGAAGTACATTGAGAAGTACCACCCGGCCCACCGCAAGAGTGAGTGAACATGGTACGTGAGGTGAAGCCCACCCGGTCTGAGCTGCTTGAGGTCAAGCGCAGGATTAAACTGACCAAGTCAGGTTATAAGATCCTGAAGATGAAGAGGGACGGGCTGATCCTGGAATTCTTCAAAATCCTCGAGCAGGCCAAGGAGATTCGTGGCAAGATCCAAAAGGACTACGACGATGCCATGGCCAAGTCTGCCATAGCCGAGTCTGTGGACGGTACAATCGCCGTCCGCTCGGCTGCCTTTGCCATGCGCCGTCATCCCGAGATCTCACTCCGTTCCAGGAACCTCATGGGCATCGTGGTCCCGGACATCGAATCCACCCTGGTCAAAAGCACGGTGGACGAGCGTGGCTACGGTGTCATCGGCACCTCCACATATATCGACGAGGCCACCGAGGCCTTTGAGAATCTGGTGGAGACCATGGTCCAGGCCGCCGAGATCGAGACAACCATGAAGAAACTTCTTGACGAGATAGAAAAGACCAAGCGGCGCGTTAACGCCCTGGAGTTCAATGTGATCCCAGAGCTCGAGGAGGCCGAAACCTTCATCGAACTTCGTCTGGAAGAGATGGAGAGGGAGAACACCTTCCGTCTCAAGCGCATTAAGGACAAGGCCGAGGCAAAAGGTGAAGCCGCTTAGTCGTTTTTTTGATTTCACCGGCCCCAAGGGCCGGGCCAGACTATTCCAGATAATCTGGATAGCCTCTCTTTTTATGCTCGTATTTGGATATATATTGATTTTCTATCTTATATTCCATTGACCGAGGCAGTCATGGCACTCTAATTCCATGGGGCAGGATCTTTGGCCATGGCCGTCTCTTTGTACATGAACTTACATGAAGTCAGCGATACTTCAGCCCCTTTATTTCAAGTGGAACTCAATATTAAAATGGCAAGATTTGCATGAATGCCAGCGGTCTAAACGAGCTCTTTCTACGATTCCGAAGACATTAGTCTCTGGTGATAGATGAAGGCCCCATCGACTCAGTTGAAGTCGAGCATGTCTACCATGCCTGTACCAAGATGCACCACCGGCATCTTTGCGGGGGCGGGGTGGAAATTATGCATACGCTGGAAGGAGGTCTGAGCCTGCCACGTCGAGGCGCAGATGACCTTGACGCCACGATAATCCATAAAACCAGCTCCGTGAACATGCCCAGCCACGAATATATCGGGAACCTCATCGATGACGAGGTAATCTTCCTTTTCAGGGGCTAGCGGGGTCTTGCCGCCGTAAATGGGGGCGAGGTGCCGCCGTTTCAACATCTCTTTCATGGCTTCCAGTGGATGGTCGTAGCTTAGACCTTGCACATTGCTGATCCAATCATCTATACTGCGGCCGTGATAGGACAGTATCGTCCGGTCCTCTATCTCCAGGTAGCAGGGGTTGCCCACGAAGAGAGTGGAGGAGTCGAACATATCACTTATGTGCTTGGAGAAGGCAGGCTGGGGCTCGGCTGGCCGCACTGCGTCGTGATTCCCTGGCTGAATTACGATCCTGATATCGTCAGGGACTTCCTTAAGCATCTCGGCCAGAGTGCCATATTGCTCGAAAATATTCTCGATCTCCAGTTCATCCTCTTGACCGGGGAATACGCCGATACCGTCGACGATATCTCCCGGCAGTACAAGATAGTGAATACGATCTCTCCCCTCTGTCCGGAGCCAATGGATCATATTATTCCATTGCTGATGCAGGAAGGTGTTGCTGCCGACGTGCACGTCGGACAGGAAGGCCACGCTGGCAGAGGAATCGGATGGCTGCATCCCAACTCCTCGCAGAGGAATGTCTGGCCGGATCAATTCATTGAGCACTACCAGATCTCCTTTCTGTGAGGTTTTGCCCACGATGCCGATGACCTCATCAGGCACTATGCTCTCCGATATTAGGAGAGAATCCTTGGGGATGAGGACGAGGCACTTCCCCTCATCATCTTCCACTTCCAGGATCTTATGCCCGTTCTTGGTCGTCCGCACCTCATTGACCATTACGACGATGCGTACTTCTCTAGACATGCGCAATGCTCGTGGCACGGGAAGGCATCCTACCAGCTCGCGCCGCCGGGCCAACATGCCCTTGATCTTCTTGAAACGATTGCTGAAGTACCGGGCGAAGTCGGCAATGCTGCCCTCACACGTGGAGTTTCCAGTAATATCTCGAAGAACCTTGATCTCCCCCAGCTCGCGGCGCAGAGGAGCAGGATCTGGCAACTTCTCCACGATTGCCTCCATGGCCTGATATGTCTCCGCTACCGGGGCGACCGAGCGCAAATCCTCAAGGGTTATAATCAGAGGCTGCTGGGCCATCGTGGATAGGGCAGCGCGGGTGAAAGCCAGTGGATCACTCTTTGAAAGTATGAACTGGACGGCTTCTGGCTCCAAAAGGATACCTTCGCTGGCTAGCGCCTCTACCAATTCATCTCTCATGCTTGTTGGCGAGGATATAGGTGGCTGCCTATATATCCGGCGGTGAAATTCCAGCTTCTGACGTCGCCATAGGATGATCTTCTCCTCCGCCAGCACCGGTGATAATAAAATAGCAGCGTCGCTGATAGAGAGATATGCGCATTGTGGCCCGAACGCCCTGCTTTCCTACCGAGGACAAAGAAAAGGTAAGGCAGGCGCTATTGAACATATTCCCTCAGAGCGAGATCGAGGAGAATGAGAATGAGATGATCGCCCGCAGTGATTCTGGCGACAAGCTTCGGCAGATAATCCTGGATCATCACATACGAGACACCGCTCGCTCCATCCTTCTGTGTGGCTGTGTAGGTAAACGCACATTCTTCCGGCTGAACAAGCAGGTCGCTTCCGTCGGAAAGATATCGTTCGTAGAGGGAGCTCCTCCCCTCGGCTCCATCGACGTGGAGATTGAAGCCGAAGATCTTGATGGCGCCATAGATTTTCTAGCCGAGAGTACAGTGGAGGTGAATGAATGATAGCGGCGTCTTCCTCAACATTCTCTGCCATGACCTTATCTGATATCTTGGAACAACTCTCCAAAGACTTTGAGGCGTGGGAAGTGGTAGGAGAAGGGCGGCACTTCCTCCCCGACATCGAGCGAGAATTCCTCGAGATCGCCCCATCTTATGATCTTGAATACTCCGCCCACGCTCCCATGAGTGATATTAATATTGGTTCCCTGAATCCGCGCATGCGCGAGCACGCATTGCAGGAGCTCATCGCCGGTCTGGGTGCGGCCAGGAGGATGGGCATGGACGTTTACACGGTGCATCCGGGCTTCATGACTCCAATCGGCTTTGTCGCTCCAGATAAGGTCAAAGAGGCCATCCATTCATCGCTTCGGCGGTTGGAGAGCGTGTCCAGGGAATTGGGGGTCAGGATCGCGCTGGAGAACATGCCTCGATCGCATTTCTCCATGGCCACCACTCCCTTATCGCTGTTGGAGATGATAGAGGATTTGGACATTGGCATATGCTTTGACGTTGGTCATGCCAACACTGTGGGATTGGTCGACGAGTTCCTATCCTTGAAGGATCGCTTCATCAACATGCATGTTCACGATAACATGGGTGAGATGGATGAACATCTTCCCGTAGGCAAGGGTACGATAGACTTTCCCAAAGTGCTCCGGAACCTATCGGGCTACTCTGGACGGTATGTCATTGAGTCACGTGGGCTGGAAGATGCGGTGACAGGTCAGAGGGAGCTCCGCAGGCTGCTCGACTAATCACTTCGCCCGCATCGGGTACACTGCAGTCGCCCCTCTTCGTAGCTGGCCTCGACATTGCCACAATGGGGGCACTGGTAGCCGAAGTCGGTCTGTCGGCGTGGAGGCGTTGGATGGGTCGGAGCGCCATAATATGGCTGTTGGCCTGTCTGAGGCGGCTGATATGATGTGGGAGGACGGTATTGCGGAGCGGCAAAGGTATATGTGTGGGTCGGCGCCAGGCTCTTCCATGGCGCGTCTGGCCACATGGGGCGCCCCCTGAGCCAGCCGAGCGCCTTGGATACATAGTAGACGACATAGGGCGTCCCCACAACCATCCACAGCAGGGAGAGCATCCCAACGATGAGCACCAGGAGAACGTTGTCCGGCGCCACCGCCAGGGGAACGCTCAGGAAGTCAAAGGCAAAGTGCAGCACCACCGCGGCATAGATGCCGAACTTGAGGAATAGGTAGCCGAAGGCAAGCCCTGCCACCGTTGCCGGGATTATCTTCCAGGGGTCCCAGGAAAACACGTGGGCGGTGCCGAACATGACCGACGAGAATATTAGTAGAACCGCCTCGACGCGGCCGATGGTGATGTCTCCTCCCAGAATGTACTGTTGGAGTTTGTACATCTTACGTTCAGGATTCATTGATTTCCGCAGACCATCGATAAAGAGCAGGGGAATGCCGATGAGCAATATGCGACTTACCACTTCCTCCCACACCGAGGCATTGGCGAAACCATAGAGGTATTGCCAAAGCTCCGCGGTCTCGAAGTCCGGCGTGATCGGAGAGGTACCAACAGACTCCACGAAGAGATAGAATATAACATTGAAGGCGAGCACGGCCATGAACAGCGTGCCGATGGCGAATAGCGGACTGGGCCCCTTGGAGGGGGAACGTCCCCTGATCTCCTCTGCCAGCGAGGGGAGACTTTTCACCAGCATCCAGATAAAGGAGGCAACGATGGCTATGACCAGGAATATATAGTAGCCGAAGAACGCCCCTCCGGTAAGCTTGGCGAAGTCGACGAGGAATGGAGTGATCACATACAGGTGGATATATTCATCCATATGTGGATATACTAGCCAGATGCCCGCGATCAAGATGACCAGGTTCACAATCATTATTGCGAGCAGAGGCAGAGTGCTATAGATGCCCAAGAGCCGCCCGAGGTCACGTATGGTGACTGGCCGATGCGGCTTATAAGCGGGAGGAGCGACTGCAGTCGGCCTGCCACAATTTGTACAGAAATTATAGTGGGCGGGATTTTCCTGTCCGCAGGACCAGCACTTCTTGGTGGACTGGATTGGGGTCGATGCGGGGCCCTCCATGGTCATAAGCTTCACAAGCTCAGTTTGGTATATTTATCTGTCGAAACGTCATGAGGACTAGGAAGGCATGCAGGGGGTGAAAAAGATTTAATCCCATTATCGCCTGCGCGCCTCCCGAGGATGTTTGATATGGGACAGGACAGAGGTGCCAGCCGGAACGTCGAGTTCGAGACAATCACTTCGGAGAAAATATCCTTCGGGAAGAACAACTTCATCGAAGTCGCTCGTAAGCGGGCGGTGAGCAAGGACGGAACGACAGAGTTCCTGTCCATCAGCCGGGGATACACCCTCCGGGATGGCTCGGAGCGGTACAAGAGCTCTCTCACCATTCCCGACGATGAAGAGGTCAGGAGCTTTATCGCCGAGCAGTTAAGCTCCATCTAATCTCTTTCCCTTTCTAGCAATAACTTGGGATAATAGTACCACTCGCTCCCCTCCAGCTGAGCAAGATCATGTTTTAGAACAGTATTTGCTCGGCTGGCTTTTCATTCGTTTTTTGAGAAAATGGCTGCGGAGGCAGTCAAAAAAAGAAGGTCTAAGAGGTTTGAAGGACGAGATCGCAGCAATAATTATTCCTCATCAGACTCGACCTTATTATCGACACATTTGAGGCAGCTCTCGCAGCAACCATGGCA
>JAAYQQ010000024.1 GCA_012519255.1 Methanobacteriota archaeon
GGGGGGGGAAGGTTCCAGAGGTCGACACCGCCGCCCTGTCCGAGAACGTCGAGCTGGTCCTCGCTGCCGGCCAGGCCGGCCTGCTAAAAAGCTGCCACGACTGCGCAGATGGGGGTTTGGCCATCACTCTTGCAGAGATGTGCATTGGAGGAGATCTTGGGGCCAATATTGACCTCGCTGCCCTCGACGACCTAAGCTTCGAGACCAAGTTATTCTCGGAATCTAACTCCCGATTTGTAGTGGAGGTAGATGTTTCCAAACAGAACGCATTCGAGAAGCTTGCCAAGAATGCCATACTCCTTGGCGAGGTCGGGCGGCACAGAATGATCATCGAGGATGGTCGCAGAAAGGTGGATGTAAAGGTGCCAGCCATGCGTAGGGCATGGTCTGAAGCATTGGGGAGGCTGATGTGATGAATACCGAGGATATCAAGGTCTGTGTGCTCCGGATCGAGGGGACAAACTGCGAGCAGGAAGCCCATGACGCCTTCAAGATCATGGGAGCCGACCCGGAATTGGTTCATCTGAACCAACTAACTGGTGACTGTTCTGCATCGATGCGCCGGGAACTCGACGACTATCAGATCATAATGTTCCCTGGAGGTTTCTCTGCCGGCGACTATGTCCGCGCAGGCGCCATCTTCGCTGCCCGCATAAAGAGTCGTCTGGCCGCTGACATTGAGAACTTCGTGTCCTCTGGCCGTCCGGTGCTGGGAGTGTGCAATGGCTTCCAGATCCTGGTGGAACTTGGATTGCTCCCCTCGTTCGGAGAGATTATGAGCGAGGAGCCCCAGTCAGCGCTTTCAACCAATGTGTCCGGTCGCTTTGAATGCCGGCCGACCTACCTCAAACATGAGAATCACGGTCGATGCGTGTTCACCAAAACACTCCCTCGCGGAGAGATCGTTCTCTTCCCTTGTGCCCATGCTCAGGGAAACCTGCGTTTCCCCAAGGAACGAGAGGCCGAGCTGTTGCAGCAGCTGGAAGAGCATGATCAGATAGTGTTCCGCTACGTCGACCCGCACGGCGAATATGCTGGATACCCCTGGTGCCCCAGCGGCAGTATCAATAACATTGCCGGAGTGTGCAACCCTGAGGGAAACGTCCTTGGCATGATGCCGCACCCCGAGAGGGTCATGTTCAGATACCAGCACCCTGATTGGACCAGGGATCAGGACCCTGACGCCCCAGGCGACGGCAGAGCGATCTTTGCCTCCGTCCTAGAATATGTGGCCGGACGGTTCTGATCACTCCAATGATACTCGGATCTCTACCAAATCGCCATCATTGAGGCCAAGGGTGCGGCGCAGGCTGTATTTGCACAGTACCTCCATTATTTCGGAGTAGTGCGAGCGAGAGGGCAGGACCACGGCACAATCCAGGTTCTGCAATGTGGCATGATAGGCGCGAGCCTCTCCAAAGGTACGTCCATTGCGCTCGAAGCCCTTGATGGCGATGCCCTCGCTCCGCCTTAGGATATCTATCTTGGATAGATCAGCAGAGATTATTTTCACATTCAAGGTTCCCTCGAAAGGAACGAACCCCAGCTTCTCCCTGAACTGCTCCTGATATCCTGGTTGGTTGACATAATATTGACCTTCCCCCATGCCAGTGGTGACCGTACCTCGGAAGAGCAGATGATCATGCATCTCGAATATCTTTTGATACTCTGAATATTCCAAGCGCAGGGCATCATATCCCTTCTTGGCGATCTTAATGCGTTGCTTCCTGGCTCCCAGGTCTCGATGGATATAACCCTCTTCCAGCAGTTCCAGGATGCGCTTGGACGCGGATTGCTGACTAATGCCCAGCTTCTCGCCCAGCTCCCTTGATGAGATGGCGATATAATCGTTTATGCCGCCGAGCAGAGCGATCTGCTTCAGAGCAGTAGAGAATTTTGCGTTGATTCACTTCCCTCCTCATTTACCTGTAGCTACTCACTTTGGCGGTAGTTCATTCCCACCATTCTATTTAATATTATCAGAAATTCACGAAAAACTTGACTACTGAGATGGAGATATGTGAGTGATTACCATGGATCGGCATGTCGTGGAAGCGCTCGGTCGGACCCGCGTGGTCATCGAGAATGGAAAGGTCATCGAGGTGGGCAAGCCACAGGTAAAATATTGCCCTCTCTTTTTCAAGGTACGAGGGATCACCGAGTTCACTCCTGAGACTGTCAGGGAAAATATCGAGTTCCGCATCAAGGATTTTGGGATGTGTACTCCTTCCCGCAAGATGCGCATGCGTGATTTTCTATCGTTCGGAGTATCCGAGCTTATAGGTATGGCCCTAAGCAAAGGGCTGATTGACGCGGCGGTACTGGTGTGTGAAGGCGCAGGCACCGCGGTAGTGTCGGAGCCTGAACTTGCCCAGGGCATTGGAGGGCGGGTGTCAGGCATTATCGAGACAACACCTATCCCCGAGATCATTGAGACCATCGGTAAGGACCGAATACTCAATCCAGAGAGCGCGGCGATCGACCAGATAAGGGGCGTTGAGCACGCTTACTCACTCGGCTTTCGCCGGGTCGCCGTAACGGTGGCGCGGGCAGAAGATGCCCGAGAGGTGCGACGCAGATGCGGACAGAAAGTGGCGATCTTTGCTGTACATACCAGTGGCCTTTCGGCCGAGGACGCCGAGGCAATGTTTGACACATGCGATGTGGTAACCGCCTGTGCTTCTCGACATATCCGCGATGCCGCTCAAAGGAGAGCGCTCTTACAGGTAGGGAGCAAGGTACCAGTGTATGCATCTTCGCTATGGGGTGAAATACTTCTACGCACTAGATTGGATGCATTGGGTGTTCCCAACGTAACCTCTCCGGAAGAGCCTCCCCGTCCGCTGATCTAACTATCGAAATCAAGGTGGTTCCCCCCGCGGAGCAAGATGACCTTTACTCTCAGCTTCCGCAGGCGAACGATAAGAGCGTGATCGTTGGTCACAACATAGGCGTTATGCTTTAGAGCCAATTCAATAACTGATTGATCCCCGGTAGCCTCAGTGTCGACGACATTGTAGCGGAAAGCAAGGCTTAGTGCCGCCTTAGCATGTTTGTTTGTCGAACGCTTGAGTTCACCTATGAGGGGGCCTGGAACAAGAATCTCGCAGCTCCCTATAAGGGAACGCAGTTGAGCATCAAGGTTCAAAGAGCGTTCAAAAGGAAGGAGAAGGGCGTTGGTGTCCAGGACAACAACGGACATACCCACCTACTGGATGATGCCGTATCCAATAAGTCGCCACTTTCCAGAGATACGCCTCGAGATGGCTACCCTCTGACCTATGTCCGCACATACCGGGATCTTGAGGGCGACCTCTGACTCATCTCCTCTGGCCGAGGTGACCATGCCAACCGTGGTGGCAGTGCCAATACTGAGCATGAGCGGCTCGTTGGTCTTGATCTCCTCCACAACGAGATCCTCCGTGCTGCCCACGACTCTTTCCAGCAGATATGTGGTCATGTTAAACTTGTGCAGTACCTGCGGTAATGTCCCTGGTTTTCCCAGCACCCTTCCGGTCACACCATCGGACTTAGTCAGAGCAGGATCAAGCTTGGTCCCAATGGCGATAAGTCCGCCGGGCCTAGCCTTCTCCAGAGCGATGTTTCCCGTATGCAGGGAAGTGATGGTCGTAGTGATAAGTTCCCAGGTAGTTTTTCCGCCAGCCTCTACTCTCCGGCCGGGTAGAATCTCAACCTCATCGCCTACCTCCAGGCATCCCTGCGTGAGTGACCCGCCCAGCACGCCACCCTTTATAGATTTAGGTGGAGAACCGGGAATGTTGATATCAAAAGACCGGGCCACGAACATTCGAGGCGGTAACGTTGGATCAACCTTGGGGGTCGGAATATAGGTCTCAATGGTCTCAATAAGCTTGTCTATATTGACATCGTGGTGGGCAGAGATCGGAATAATAGGTGAGTCCTCGGCGATGGTACCTTTGATAAACTTCTTGATCTGCCGATAGTTCTCCATCGCCTCTTCCTTGGTGACGATGTCGATCTTATTCTGCACGATGATGATCTTCTCCACCCCAATGATGGAGAGTGCCATGAGATGTTCCTTGGTCTGAGGCTGTGGACAGGCCTCATTGGCAGCTATCATCAGGAGGGCCCCCTGCATCATGGCGGCCCCTGAAAGCATGGTAGCCATAAGGGTCTCGTGACCCGGAGAGTCTACCAGTGAGATGGCGCGGAGGAACTTCGCCTTTCCCCCACACTCTGGACAAGTCTCTGAAGAAGTGTACTTGTCGCACTTCTCGCATTTGTAAAATGCGGCGTCAGCATAGCCCAGCCTGATAGAGATGCCCCTCTTGAGCTCCTCAGAGTGTCGGTCCGTCCACTCTCCGCTCAGCGCCCTGGTGAGCGTTGTCTTGCCATGGTCGACGTGACCGATCATGCCTATATTGATCTCAGGCTGCTGGCTGACCTTCATTACTTCTTCTCCTCATTCTTGGGAAGGAGCTCCTCGATTGATTTGGATCCTTCCTGAGTAATGATCATATTGATCTGCACAGTGTCAGGACTAATCGTATTCCCGCGGATGTTCTTACGACATCTCATCCCGTTATCTGGAGCGCGGAAACCAACCCCATCGGTCAAGAGGATCTTCTTGCGCCTTGCGCCAGGGAGATCCGCCCGCATGGGGAGGCCATCTTTATCACTGCCTCCAGAGACTTTCAGCTTATAACTAGGAAGGCCTACGAAAATGCCGTCCACGACGTCCCCTATCTTCTTGCCGATTAGGGAATTGGCGTGATGCCCGGCGACCGTGACCTGGTAGGACTTTCCGGTCTTGACCTCGTTTATGACAGCTTTGAATTCAACCATCTACTCACCTGCTGTGGGTAACGCCTTAAGGTAGTCTTAAATAAATAAGTATTGGTGACGCGACCTAGCCCCATATCTGCCCCCTGGACAGGAGGCCGTTGGGCCCTGTGTTCTGAACTCCACAACGGACACCTCCATGGCCGCTCATTTGGCGGGCCGGAGGCCATGAATGTGCTCTCGTCAACATATCCAACGAATGCTTTTTGACTGCATCCACTAGGTCCGCGGGGGCAATACCGCCCCCATAATGGGACTGCGTTTTCGGTTGTCCGCCGAGCTGGGTAAAATGAAAGAGTCCACTTTCACATATACACATTCCCGTTGAATTGCGACCTAGAGCCATAATCTCCGCCTGCTAGCGGAGGATGCTATCCTCATTCCGCCCGTTAACTCACTTTCGGAGTTCCTGCTCAATCTTATAAAGATTCAGGATGGATATGGTATGACTGCCATGAAAGAGATTAAAATTATCACTACCCAGGCACAGCATGCTGCGACCATTAGGGAGAAAGTGAGGATGGAGGACATCTCCCTAGCCATGGGGCGGGTGTATGGAGAGCTGTCAGAATTCATCATGAGGAAAAAACTGCAGGTGGTCGGACCGCCATTCACTTACTATCACTCATGGTCTGATGACTGTATCGATCTGGAATGCGGGTTTCCAGTATCAGGGCCTATCGAGGGAGACAGTAGGATCAAGCCGTTCGCCCTCCCTTCAGTCAGGGCGGCCATGGCTACGCATGTCGGCCCATATCATAGACTGGGCGAGACTTACGCCATCGTTGAGAAGTTCATCCGCTCAAGTAACCTTGTGCCAGCTCCATACATGTGGGAAAAATATCTCAACGAGCCAGGGAAGGTTCCAGACGAACAGCTGTTGACGGAGATCTATTGGCCAATAGAGGAGCAATAGGATTAATTCTGGGAAGGAAACGGGCCCTTCCTTTCGGCAAAATGAAGCCAGATTATCAATGCCGGGCCAATCTCTAGAATGACTTTCTAACATGTATCCGTTCTGCAGAATAAAGGACTCCAGGACTATCCTCCTCAGGGCACTATCAGGCCCATTAGATATTGCCCTGATGCCCCTCCCCCAACATCTTGACGGCTCGATTCTAATTTCTCATGGCGATGGGTGCGCTGATACGGGCGCCAGCACGTTACCGGCCCATCGCGTGCAGTGGACTGGCACCCTGGTTTCCTCCGTTCGGGCTTTGGAGAATGTTACGTTTTTCGTACCTTATTTCCTTTTAACTGTATTTCCAGCCTGCAATTGAAGTTGATACTTCAATAGAAGTGTACTTATACGTGTTCTGCTTGCGCACGTCAAGCCCCAGGGATACCTGAGTGATTAATAATGAATAATGAAGCTGATGAGGCAGCGGCTGGGAACATCGAGTCCCTCGCCTTTGTAGACGGGGCGATTCGGATGGACAAGGACAAATTCCTAGAGATGACTAGACGAGTGAACGCGCTGATCGATTATCTGCAGAGATCGAAGGCCAATCCAGTGACGATATACTACATCACTAGAGCCCTTGACGGATACGCTTCTGATAAGCTGAAGGCATTTGGGCGTTCGGTGGAGAGCAGTGTGCCCGAGGACTCTACTATCACCGCCGAATCCCTCAAGGAAGCGGTCGACAGGCTCTTCGCCATCGCAATAGAGGATGCAGCTAAGATGACCGCGGAAGAGCAGCAGGCTCTGGTAGAGCAGCAGCTGGCGCGCAAGAGACAAACTGAGATCGGTTACGTCTGAATTCCTTCGCATACTGCGGGGCCCTGCTGCTCGAATGCCAGTCGGGCCATTGAGCGGCTGACAAGGTTTTTATAAATATCATGGAACTACCTGACCGCTCTGGAGAGGGCGGGGCCCGTGTGGTCTAGCCCTCGCAGACGAAGGGAATGACTGTCAACAGGGATGCAGAAGCTCCCCATGTCATGGTCACCGACATTGGGGAGTATGTCGACAAGAAGTGCTGCGGACGTAACTTCAAGCTTCGATTGAATCGAGGCAAGATAGCCAGGCGCTTTCCATTCTACGGTACCGTCCGAAGTCCCCTCAATCCCATTCTAGCCACCTCCGGACGATTGAGGGAGAGGGAGCTGAGAGAAGCTCTGACAGAGAGGATGCGATGCATCAACCCAGCGGATGGTGAGATTGAACAAGATATGAGCTGGGCCGGGTTCATGATGGCCCTATCCAATCTGGAGGAGGGGGAGGAATGCTTTGCTCAGGAAGTGGAGATCGCTCGCCCCTCCGGCGCCTTTAACCTCTCGGGCAGAATGGACTTTGTCATCCTTAGATGGCGCGATGGTTGTCCGGTCATACGCATCGTGGAATGCAAGGCAAGCCGCAAGGACAAGACATATCATCGTATCCAACTGGCAGCATACAAAATGATGGTCGAGGAAGCATTGTCCGAAGCCCCCGCCGTCATCGCGGGGCGTACCTGGGATGATGTGATCCTTGAGGCAGTAGTTGCCAGAATAGACGGGGGAACACGCCGGGTCCAGGATGCCTTGACCATGCCTCCGCTGGATTTGAGCGTAGAGATCGGAGACTTGAAACACCTGGTCGCCCCCGGGGGCCCTCTAGCGCGCATTGGACAGGCCGAACTCGATGAGCTGAGCTATCATCTCGAGTCAAAATGTGACGGCTGCGTCCATTGCCCCATCTGCATGCCGGAGAGTGAACGGCAGGGACGCCTCGAACTCCTGGGCCTTGACCCGGTCACGGTCCAGGCCCTCCAAGATGGCGGCGTTCGCGATATTAATGATCTGGCCGAGCTAGATATCGATTCTCCCACGGCAGAGGCCATCCAAAACACTCCTGGCCTTGGGGCCGACCTGGATGATCTGATCAAGCGGGCCAGGGCTCGACGTTCCTCCACGCCCTGGAGACAGGAGGGGGACCATTCAGTGATCTCCCTAGATCACCGCGGCGCCAGTCTGCTGCCCCTGCACGTGAACGATGCAGGATTTCGGACTATACGAATCTACCTCAACGTCGAGTATGACTATGTAGAGGATCGTCTGGTCGCCCTGTGCGCCCACATCACCGATAGTGATCGCCTGCTGCTCACCAAGACAGATGGCGAGATTGCATATCCCTTTCCCCTGGAATACCTGCAGGGAGATGTGTCCTCGGCCGAGCCATTGGGGGGCGCGTACGTAATCAGGATGATGGAACAGGCCTGGACTCACGACCCCGATGAGGATGATGCGGCCGAGGGAGCAATGCTTCGCTCTTTCTTCAATGGACTGAGCAATGCCATCACCGCCATCGCCGGGAATGATGAGTTCCGGCCGCTCCACCTCTACGTTTGGTCGCCCGGAGATGTCACTGACCTCGTTCAGGCATGCTCACGGACGGGCGGGGAACTGTTGCGCAGCCTCACCGAGCTGCTGGGCTGCCGCGAGAAATGCCGGGGAGACCTTGAGCAGCTGATCTTCACATCCCTGAGGGATGAGATCGTCCGCACCCAGGCACTGGGACACACTTCCCTAAGCCTGACCATTGCCACCGGGATGAAATGGTATGGGGCCCCGCCGTTCCATTGGATCAGAGAGGTGGATGGAGAAGCAGTTGATCTGACCTATGCGTTCAAACGGGATCTGTTCGATTTTAGAACATATCTATATCTGACTCCAGAGGGCGAGTGGGCCCCTCGGGGCCGCGATACGCCAGGCGCGCAGCGTCGATTTATGGAGGTTCGGACCAGACATAGCTCTGCCATTAACGCTCCCTACTGGTACGCCATGTGGGGCGATCTCCCAGAACTGGACGGATACAGGGACCCCATGATCAGGCGGGCCCTCCAGGATTATGGTCGAGGCGGCACACCCGGCCTGATAAGGGCGATGCTTATGGCCAAATGCGAGGCCCTGCGCTGGCTTGAGGAACGGTTCCCCTACAAGAACAAGCGGATAGAGAAACCCATGGTGCCGGTCGAGGATATAAGAAAGCTGGAGCGCCACTTCGCCGACCGGTATGGATTAGTGAGGGCCTGCCAGGACTTCCTACGTCTGGACCACCATATAAACAAAAGCGAGTGGTTGGCCAATCTTTCTCGCTCTCCCGCCGCCCAGGTGGCAGAAGGGACCTGCATCCCCCTCCGAGATGTGCGCTTCATAAAAGACAGGGGCCGAGATAGGGTCACCGCCATCGTCGACCTGGAGAGATTCAACATATCGCCTCAGACCTTCCTCCTGATGTGTGGTTTGGGGGAGGGCATTATGCGTATCTCCCCCTACGAGGGAGATCTTAATCGCGGGCCTTCCCCCGCTCAGGCCCTCTATAACGGAGTAACCGTGGCCGTGACCGGGCTCGACATCATCCAGGGGACCTTCCAGGCTGATGTCATTCCCTACAACAATAGAGGATTGGGCAGCGATTATATCCTTCCATCCACGGCTCCCCGGGATGGAGTCATGCATTATGCATTGGCTGGAGAGCCCCGTTCAGCATTCGTCATGAATCGTGTGGATCGATGGCTGGAAGAGAATGGCAATACTCCCTCCATCACCTGGTTCAACCCCATTGAACCAAATGTTCCCATCCGCAGCCCTCCTTCTGCCGAGCTGATGGAAAAATATCAGAGAATACTGAGGGATTTTCGACTTTACCAGAGATCCATGGACGATATTCAGATCAAGGCGTGCCTGGATGGATTGGAGTCCACGGTGCAGTTGTTGCTTGGCCCTCCGGGGACGGGAAAAACAAGTACCACTGCCGCGGCCATCATGCTTCGACTTGCTGCAAGGCCGGGGCATAAGCTTTTTCTCCTTTCTGCCAACACTCACCCCGCAGTGGATGAGCTGTGCCTGCGGCTGCGGGAGGCTGCCCCCGCATTCCAAAAGATCGCCGACCAGAATGGCGTGACCACCAACACGACCATGGTGCTGAGGCTGCGCAACATGGACCCCATGGGAGAAGCAGAGATCACATGCAGCGATCTTTCAGCTATCCGGGACGCCTTGAAGGATGGCGACGTGGTCTTATGCGGTAGCGTAAGCCAGGTCCTTAAGCTAGCTCGCAACTTCGGCAGTTATGGCTGGCCCAAGGGGTCCTCCCGCGCTGATGGTCTGATAGTGGATGAAGCTTCGATGATGATCTTTCCTGATTTCCTGGCTCTTTCCACCCTGGTTGCAGCAGATGGGGAGATAATGCTCGCCGGAGATCATATGCAGCTATCTCCCATCACCGCTCACAAGTGGGAAGAGGAGACGAGGGAACAGGTGGTAAAACTCTGCCCTCACGATTCCGCCTACAATGCCATGAGAAAGATATCCGAGATCTGCCCAGAGGGCGCGGTGAGAAGTTCTTCCCTCTCCATCACATATCGGCTGACTCCCGAGCTCACTCATCTGATATCCTCGGTATATCGTCAGGAAGGGGTGAATCTGACATCGTGCAAGCCCTCCCAGATAAAATCTGGGACGCTGAACAACCTGGGAGATCTGTGGGCTCATCCCGGCGTCTATCTAGTTATCCACGGCGAGTGTTCCTCTCAGAAGAGTAATGCTTTCGAGGCAGAACTGATACGTGATATCTTCCTAGCCCGGGGAGTTGAAGAATCGAAGGCATCGCCGGAGACCGTCTCGGTCATCACTCCTCACCGCGCCCAGCGCGGCCTCCTCAAGGACCTGCTAAGCGATTTGAGCTATCATATCAAGCTTATTGACACAGTGGAACGGCTTCAGGGCGGTGAATGCGAGACCATCATCGTATCGGGGACACAGAGCGAGTCTTCGGCCATCAGCAGGAACGCTGATTTCATCCTTGACCTCAACCGCACCAATGTCATCTTCTCCAGGGCCCAGGAGCGCCTCATTGTGGTCTGTTCAGAGAATCTTCTTAACAGCGTACCTTCCGATATCGAAGATTACGCATCGTCCTGGTTGTGGAAGCATCTTCGCGCGGTATGTGACCACACTGTGCTAAGTCTGGATAATTATGAATATCCAGTTGAGATCAGGGTTCCAGGAAAGTTCTGGACGAGGGATGGTGAGTGAACACGAAGTATCTGTGGGCAGCCTATGGCCTTCTCAACGTCGCCGCCTTCCTACTGTTCCTACAAGACAAGTGGAGAGCAAAACGAAGGAAACGGAGGACCTCTGAGAGCACCCTCCTGACAGCTGCACTCCTGGGTCCTTTCGGCGCTTTCCTGGCCATGTGGCTGTTCCGGCACAAGACCCGTAAGCGCAAATTCCTCCTTGTCCCTCTAGCCATGTTCGTCCACGCGATCATTATCGCCTTCCTGATAGGTTACCTCTGCTCGTTCTGATCCTCCTACCACTCATGGAGGCCATGATCCCAATATTTTCCGGACGCTGGTGTCCTCCTGGTTCTAGGGGCATGACAGAGCATTCTCTTCGAGCTCTCGAACAGCGATGGCGCATCTTCGGTGAACCATAAGCGCCCATGAGAGCGGAGAGTGTGACAGATGATTAGGACCATCTGGTCTACGTTACCAAAATTATCATGAGCCCCTGGTAACGTAGTACTCTACAGGGTGAGAATATAGAACACTACAACCTGTTGGTAACCTACAATCCGCCTCGTGCCGGTTTGGCTGAGAAAGAGGTCCGGCGCTGCATAGAGGGAGTGGGAGAGGCCGTAGAAGAATTGGAAAGCTCCTGCGTGAATGGGGTCTTCTGCATTCAGGTGTCGGGGGACGCAAAACAAGTGGTCGCAGACATCCGCGATGAGTTTCTTGAAGAGCCTGGCACTCTCAACCATACCTATCATTGGGTACCGGTAGAGAAATGGGTCCAGGCAAACGTGGAAGATATGACCTCCCTGGCCAAGGAGCTGTCCAATGGCATCGCTGAAGATGAGCGATGGATGATGCACATGCACAAGCGCCGCCATGATATGAGCTCCGAGGATCTGGTGCTCGCTCTGACCGACCCCATAGAAAGGGGCAATGTCGATCTGACCAATCCTCAGAAGATCATTGTGGTGGAGATCCTGGGCGCCATGGCCGCCATGGCCTTGCTTACTCCAGACCAGATCATCGATGCCAACCGGATAAGGCAAAGGATTGGATTGCAGCAGATGTATTGAAGATCACTCGCTGCTTTCCAACTCGCGTAGGAAAACCTCGGCCTGCTCCATCCCCTTGCGCCAGAACGTAGGGCTGCTGATATCCATCCCCAGCTCGGCAGCTAGCTGGGCGGCCGAACGGCTTGAGCCAGCGGATAGTAGCTCCTTGAAACTTGGGAGGAAAGCAGGACCCTGCTCCTTGTACATTCTATACAGGGCAAAGACAAACAGCTGAGCGAAGGTGTACGGATAATTGTAGAACCTCATTGAGGCAAAGTAGTGATGGGGGAACCGCGCCCAATCCCATTCTGAACCGTCCAGCCATTCTACTGCATCTCCGTATATCTTATTCTGGGCAACCCGCCACAATTTCGATATCTCGGGCCCATCCAGCTCAATCCCCTGTTCCATCCGCTCATACAGGCTATGCTCGAACAGGAAGCGGAAACCCTCCTGGAACACGGCTAGCATGAAGCCGTCCAGGACCTTAACCAGAATGGCCTGCCGCTCCTCCGCAGAGGCAGCCTCCTCAATCAGATGATCGGCGAGCAGTAACTCACCCATCAGGCTGCCGCATTCTGCTATGCACAGTGAGACGTGGCAATTGCTGTAATTCTGCGCTCGGGTATAGTGATAGGCATGGGCGGCGTGACCAAGCTCATGGGCGAGGGTGTTGACATCATTGAGCTTCCCATTGAAGCTCTGCAGGACAAAAGCTGATTGACCCTCTACCCAGGTTGAGCAAAAGGCGCCGGTCCGCTTGCCCTTACGCACCTCCGCGTCAATATGCTGCCGTTCGAACATATCATTGATCCAGTCACCTATCTGTTCGTCGAAGTTACGATATAGAGAGGCTACGAGGTCACGTGCCTCTTCCCAGGTGAACTTGCGGTCAGGAACATTGAGCAGGGGGGCGCGCAGGTCCCAGCTACCCAGCCGTTCCAGGCCGAGTAGACGGGCCTTGAGATAAAAGTACCTCTGACAGAGGCCCGCGTGCTCCTGCATTGTGGTCATAAGCGCCTCCACAGCATCGGCCTCGACATCATTGACCAACAGGCTCGGTTCAAGAGGGGATGAGTA
>JAAYQQ010000025.1 GCA_012519255.1 Methanobacteriota archaeon
CACAATCCACCCTCTGCTTGAGAATAGCAAGGTCCTCCGGCGCCACATCATCGTCGAGCATGTCCATCCGTCTGAGGATTGCCATTACTCCCTCGAAATCATCGGTTATCTGAACCAATGACACGAGAAGTCGATATGGGATCTGCAGGGGCAATTTGCTGCGTGGGCCCTCTGGCTGAGAGAGCTCATATCCTCGAAGGAGGTCAAGGTCCCGCTCCTCCGCCTCCCCAGTGTAAAACATTTTCTCCACCCTATCATACTCATCCACCATGTCCAGGATGCCCATTCCCGAGTCATAGTCAATATGTCTCTCCGGGTTCACCCTTAACACGATGTAATTCATAACCTGGGGGGGAGTGATGCTCAGGGCATCTACACCAGTGACCGGTGAGCCAGTGGACTTATGCATCTGCCCCATTCCCTTCAGCTGCACGAACTCATAGGATACTGGATAAGGGGGCGCTATGCCAAAGATCTCCTTGGCCAGTCTGACGCCCGTATCATAGGAGCCGCCGGCAGCGGCATGATCCTTGCCAAATGGTTCACACGTGACATTGAAAACCTTCCACTTGGCAGCCCATTCGATCCGCCATGGCATCTTGCCATCGGCCTTGCGAATGTCGGCCTTACCAGAATGACCGCAGGTGCAGTGATAGCTCACATAAGGATACTCGTAGCCATCCACCTTGGCGTTGGTGATCCGGCCACAGCTTTCACAGCGCGGAGTATAAGGGAAGAAGTCATTGGTAACCTCCCTTCCACTCACCTCATTGAGGATCGTGGCGACACGATCTTTGTTGCGAATGGCTATGTCAATAACTTCAGCAAACTTTCCCTGCTCGTATAGCTCATGAGTCCATAGTACGGTGCAATGAATGCCGAGTTCCTTTATGGAATCAAGAAATGGCTGAATGTAATGCTGGGCATAGTTTTTGTGCTCACCGCAGGGACATGGAATGTATGCAAGGGGTTTTCCGACCTCATCCTCAAAACTCTTGGGAAGGAAGGGGTAGCGCCTTCGCAGAGGATCCCAAGAATCGACTAAGTATATCATCTGGACGTTCCCCCCAGCCTTTACTACGGCCTTGCGCACCGCCTCAGCGGTAATCGCTTCCCTCAGGGTGCCTACATGGAGGGTGCCTGATGGGGTGATGCCGGTAGAAATGATGTTAGGGTCGGTCTTGGCGATCAAATCTCTAGCGATAACGTCTGCCCAATGCATGCTAACCAGTCAACGCAAATAGGCACCCAGATATAAACTATTTGATTTGGAAGAATGATATTATCAATTGGATCATGGGAAGGAATTATGGTCAAATGGCTTGATCGTTTCTTTCTGCAACTTAACTCCCAATAATCCCACCATGTTTTACGAAGGGCATATGCATAATGGCTTAAGCTTTCTGAATAATTATAATTCTTTATGGTGCTCTCATCTGAAATGAAAAAAGTTGTCCTTCAACATATAAGGGAACTCAAGGAGATCGAAGGAACCCAAGTCAAGGAAGAGTGGCTTGAGGACCGCGCAGTGCTCTCGGCCATCCGGAACGCACGCATGGTAGAGTGTGTTTTCATCGAGTCGGGTCGCTCCTGCGCCCAGTCTCGACGAATGGATGAATACTATGATGTCTTGGAACAGGGGATCAAACTCAATATAGTTGTACCACAGGCCTGGTTGAGTAAGGAGATCGCACGGATGAAGCGGGTCAAGGGAGAGGGTCGTTTCGCCATAACAGGATATGGTGAGGAAATAAAGACTCAGCCCATGATATGAAAAGCATTGTGCATCTCCCAACGCTGACAAAAAATATATACGGATGCCGCGGATTCACAAGACGATTTCCATGCCTCCAAAGGGGAAGAAAAATCAGGGATTCCAATCAGCGGCAGGTCTGATCCGTTATTTTGATTCCGAAGTAGAGAAGGGACCTGTCTTCAAGCCCTGGCACATCGTCGGCGCCATCGTGGCGACAGTGGTCATAGTCACGCTGGCCAAGTTCATTTGGCCCGTTTGAACGCCACAAAGTCTGTCACAATTAGGCTTGGCCATCTACCGCAGAGGCTCCAAGGCGTAGAAAAGAATAAAATGAAGTGTCCCTCTGCACCGTCCTCAGTGAAACTATGACACTGTTCAAGGAACTACCCACTGGGAGAGATCCACCTCATAATGTATACGTCATTGTGGAGACCCCGAGGGGAAGCAAGAACAAATACGAGGTTTCCAAGGATTATGATTGTATCATGCTAGATCGCATCCTGCACTCCAGCGTAGTCTTTCCATTGGATTACGGCATGATCCCTCAGACCTTCTATGAGGATGGGGATGCTATCGACGCCATGGTCATCCTGTCAGAACCTAGCTATAGTGGATGCGTCATCGAAGCCAGACCCATTGGGGTCCTACGTATGAGGGATGAGAAGGGGGCCGATGACAAGGTGCTGTGCGCTGCCATCCGCGACCCCCGAAACCGCGAGTATAACGACCTCACTGACCTACCTACCCACTATCTCGATGAGATCGCTGAGTTCTTCCGCACTTACAAACACCTCGAAGAGGGGAAGAACACCCAGGTGCTAGGATGGGAGGGGCGAGAGTCCGGACTGCAGTGTGTGCTCGACGGAATGGCCCTCTACAAGGAAACCTTTGGCTGAGTGAGTGAAGTATTTTAGCGTTCGCCTATTCCGGCCCGTTGGACGGAAGGGTGAACGCCCCGTCCCCATCAGCCTAAAATGATGATGTGGGACGGGATAGGATATCACTGTCCCGATGGGAAGCTCTTCTTCCCAAACTTCAGGAACATCATGATAAGTGGTTTGCGGCTCAGGGCCTCTCCCTGTGCCGGACCTCCCTATATTCTGTCTCGCGGTATTCTCTCGGAGGTTCACGGCGCCCCTCCATCTCACCGCCTTCAGGAGGACGCCCGGGCAGTTCTTGCTCGCGCGTCTCGCCCATACCACGACGAAGCCCCGTGATGATTCCCGAACCGACAGCCGCTATTTTTCTAATGCCTCGACCTATGGATTCCCCAGCCTGGGCGGCAAGCTCTTCAGCGCTGGCGCCTCCAGTGGCCTCCCTGGTCCTCCTGGTGATCTGGGAACCCATCTCCTTGGTCCTACCCCATGCCTGGCTCCCTACATCCCTGGTCCTCCCCAGAATATCTTCTCCAGCCTGCTGGGCAGAGGCAGCGACACCGGCGCCAGACGTCTTCATCCTCTCATCCCAGGAAGGTCGCTCACCAGGTAACTCGCCGCGGGCACGAGCAAGTTCCCTACGCCTGTCCAGTTCACTCATCTGTTCGGCCGCAGCAAGTGCACCTGGTTCTCCCACATGGGCGAATTCCGGCCGGGCCTCCCTACCAGCGGCGGGACCGCGCTGCTCCTCCTTTCCCCACATGGCCATCTGGGCCTGCTGACTCTCTCCCATGCCGAGATGGCCACCACTCGCTTCCATCATTCGGCGGCGCTCGGCCTCCTGTGGAGTTAGGCCAGAGAATGCAGTGCCCTCCTCTGCAGAGCGGGCGCGCTGCGCCTCTTCCATTGCCAGCTGCGCCTTCATGCTCTCTCCGCCTTCCTGAAGGCGGCGGCGCCTTTCTTCCTCTTTCAGCTTATCTATAGTTTCTCGCGTAGGATCGCTCATGATATCATCTCGTCAGCTTTTTCTTGATCTTCTCGCCCAGGTCGGCGACGTCTCGTTTCATTTCAGCCGTTTCCTTCTGGCCCTCTGCCTTCTCTATCTTCTCTTCGGCCATGGCGATATCTGCCTCGGCCTCCCGCTTCTTCTCCTTCGTCCTGCTAACCATGGATACTCACCATTTCACTCCCTCTTGGACGCTGATGATATATCCATTTTACCATTACCATTTGAGATAATATCATAGCCAGATATGCCGACGAGTGTTTCTTCACCGAATTCAGTTATGCTTTCGAGCGAAGTACATCAACCCTATTCGCAAGATAGGAATTGCAAGAAGGTGGTAAATCTGAGATCCATGCCACATAAGGCCACATTCGGATACTCCTCCCGCAAGGCCAGGATGCTAAAGACTTCCTCGCCCACCCACATGCACATATGAACGCCCAGACCCCATTCCATTTCTTCCAGTGGAGCAAATGGAGCTTCTGCCTACCCATCAAGTCTCAATACCGATCAGATTCCATCATTTCAATCATGGATGGAATAGAGCTGTGAGGACATTGTGTTCTCAGAGCATTGCTGGAAGAATCGCCCTCTCAATACTAGCATGGGCGCCATGCTCTAATATACAAGAAAAAGAAAAATGATAGGACAACGCGCGCTCGATCATCCTGCTCTGGTTTGCACTGTCGACTGATAGATCAGACTCCGAGCTGACATGGCGGCCGCCAGCCTCACACGTTGGCGTTCCTGATCCCACTAATATTTGTGTCGTTAATCTCAATAGTCACGTTGCTCCCATAGCTGTCTGTAATCACGGTACGATAAAGGACTGGCGTGGTCTTCCCTACATAGATATCAGTCACAACCCCCTCGATCGAGGTGTTGCGATATTGAACCACCTTCCGAGGGCCAAAGGCTGTATCAATGGTCTTCTCTCCGACCAGCTCTCCCAGTCTAGATCGGTCTTTCATAACGTCTGATTGCGCCCCAAGGATATCATTGGCCTCGGCCTTCCATGTAAAGATATGGATCTGTCCATCGACAGACTTGGTGAGTTCCACATCGTATGTCGTTGAGGTTATGTTGCGAAAGGTCACCCTCGCCGAGCCAATGATGTTGCCCTCATCCGTCGTCATCATGAACTCTATGAAGTCGCCTTCCTTCAGTCCAATGGCCAATGCTCCCTGACTGCCTCCATCTCCTGGGCCGACATCTTGATCCCCTCCACTGTCGCCGCCGGGCATTCCCGGTAGATTCCCAGACAGACCCAGTATTGCTACTGCCGCCGCGGCGATCAACACGATGGCCACTATGGCTGCCAAGGTCGTGAAGAGAAACCGTCTTGATCGGCGAGGCCCTGATCTCTCCGTCCCGTCCATATAATTACACCTTTAGAAAAATAAGGACAGGGGCAACGATATAACATTATCTCAAAAGATATTGACGTGAATCGTTGCCTGACATTGTAGGACATCTGCTCCCATCACCTAGTGAGAGGGGGCTCTGGACAATGCTGCTGGTGACTCACTTACAATACTTAGTACAATAATTAGAGCAGAGGCATCCTCTATTCATGACTGAATGAAATTGACATACTCCATGTGTTCGCTGCCCTGCAGCTCGGTGAGCATCATTTTGAACACCTTAGCAGGCCCCCGGATCAAGAACACGTCAAGACACTTCCCATTCTTTAGATGAGAATGCACCTGCGTGGTGATGATCTCCTGATACTCGTGTCTATTCCCATTGGTATCATCCGACTGATGTATTGTAATAAGGACCCCTTCAATATCTCCCTGAAGGGCGTCACGCTCCCTTACCTCGGCTTCAGCAGAGCGAATGCAGGTTCGGACGGCCTCGCTCCGCCCGGTCAGCCCATAAGCCCGCTGGAGCATGTCAAGGGTTTTCAGGTTCTTTTCGGTCAGGGAAATGCTAACGACTGGCATCGAACATAGAATTCATATCTTTTGTATATATAATTATGTCATTCTTAATAAGAATGTGACATAAATAGATATATTCGTTAATAAGACTACATTTATCTATTAATAATTTCATTAGGACATTGTCGTTATGAGAACACTCTCCAAAGCCATCATCGCATTGGCAGTCATGACTGTGCTAATTACAGCCGTGGTGCTTGGATCAGGAATGTTAAGATCGCCTTCATCCGGAGATCGGATCAACACTGTGGTCACTATTGTCCCTCAGCAGGAGATTGTAGAGGCCATCGGGGGAGAGCATGTAAGTGTCACCCTGATGGTGCCCGCCGGGCAGGATCCGCACACTTACGAACCAACACCGGGCCAGATCATGGCCGTGTCCCAGGCGGACATCTACTTCGAGGTCGGGTCGGGAGTAGAGTTCGAGTTGACCAAGATGAGCACCCTGACCGAGGTGAATCCAAACATGGCTATCATAGACTGCTCGAAGAACATCACTCTCCTCGACCTGGGGGGACAACATGCTGATGGCGGGGGGCAGTCGAGGAGCATGCACATGATGGGAAGGACCCTCACATCTGGCTCTCTCCACTTAATCTAAAACAGATGGGCAAGAACATCTTCGACGGGCTGGTGGCGGCCGACCCTGATCATTCAGAGGACTATGCGGAGAACCTCCAAGCCTATGAAGAGAAGATGGATTCCCTCCACGAAAATATCAGTACCGAGCTGTCTGACTATCGTGGGATGGAATTCATGGCATATCATCCTGCCTGGGAATATTTCGCTCACGAATACGGCCTGACCCAGATCGCCATTGAGCAGGAAGGCCAGGAGCCAGGGCCGAAAGGCATTGAGGCAATTATAGATCAGGCCAGGGAACGGAACATACATGTGATCTTCGTGTCCCCTCAGATCGGCTCCTCCAATGCCGAGGTGATCGCCGATGAGATCAATGGAGAGGTGGTGGTCACAGATCCCCTCCCCACCAACATCGAGAAAGAGTTATGGTCATTGGCTGAAGAGATGGCCATGGGATTCAGCAAGCAAGGGTAATAATATAGGAACGAAACATTTGCCACCAAAAAGAGAGTAATTGACACTCAGAAGGCAAACGATGGATGGATCTGCAATAAGCCTGCGTGGAGTCACAGCCGGATACGAGGGGCGGCCGATGATAGAGGATATCAACCTTGATGTCGAGGAAGGGGATTTCTATGGCATCATCGGCCCCAATGGTGGGGGAAAATCCACCCTGCTCAAGGTCATACTCGGGCTCATCCCCCCCATGAAAGGCGATGTTAAGATCATGGGGCTAAGTCCTGAAACAGGGAGGCAGTATATCGGATACCTCCCCCAGTTCACCGAATATGATAAGGTATATCCCATCTCGGTCTGGGACGTGGTCCTGATGGGGCGACGGCCTCATCGAGGGATGATGCCGTGGTATTCTACCGAGGATAAAATGGCCGCCGAGGAGGCCCTAGATGCCGTTAATATGCTCGACCTTCGCGAACGGAGCATCGGGAAGCTCTCGGGCGGTCAGCGTCAGAGGGTGTTCATCGCTCGGGCCCTGACCTCTAGGCCTAAAATCCTTCTCCTCGACGAACCCACCGCCAGTGTGGATCCTGAAGGGCAGGAGAGCATTTTCAGCCTCTTCTCTGAACTTAACAAAGAGATGACCATCGTGCTGGTGAGCCATGATGTGGGCATGATCACTTCCCATGTCAATAAGCTCGCCTGCATCAACCACACTATCGTCACTCATGACGAGCCCGTTATAACGCCAGAGATGTTGGAGACGGGGTACAGTTGCCCAGTGGATCTCATCGCCCACGGGGATGTACCTCATCGCGTGCTTCGACCTCACGATCACAGATGAGAGGAGAATATAGATCTTATGAGGAATAGGGTAAAAGTCCTTGCCGCCATCGCCGTTGCCACCACCCTGGCCATCCTTGCCTCGGTCATGTTCAGCGATTACTATCCATTCATCAAAAGAATGTTCCTGGCAGGCATACTGGCCAGCCTGGCCTGCGGGGTTGTGGGCACCTTCGTAGTGGTGCGGCGGATAGTATTCATGAGCGATGCTATCGCCCATTCCACATTCGGAGGCATCGGGCTGGCCTTCCTGCTGCAGAGCGTACTGGGATGGGTATGGCTTGACCCTATGCTAGGAGCGGCCCTGTTCGCCATTGGAGCTGCCATTATTCTGAGCATGGGGTGGACAAAGACCAGTGTACGGGAGGATTCGGTCATAGGCATCCTGTGGGTCATCGGCATGGCCATGGGTGTGCTGTTCTACAGCCTGGTCGACCCTCGCAAGGTCACTCTGATCTCCCCAGAAAGCATTCTCTTCGGCAGCATATTGCTCATCAATGAGAACACACTGTGGATGATGCTGGCCCTTCTGGTGGTCATCTATGTAGTGGTGTTGTTCCTTTTCAAGGATCTGCAGATCCTTACCTTCGATGAGGAGTTTGCCCGCATCTCCGGCATTAACGTCACGCTCACCAACTTCATACTTTTGGCCCTCGTAGCCCTTACCATTGTCGCCCTGATCAAGCTAGTGGGTATCATATTGGCCATCGCCATGCTTACTATCCCTGCCGCAGTGGCGGGCACATTCAATGATGATCTCAAGAGCATGATGTTATCGGCAGTCATCATATCTCTCATCCTGACCACGGCGGGCTCATTCACAGCCATAATCTTAGACATACCTCCGGGGGCCACTATCGTCCTTCTTATGGGAGCGGTGTTCTTGGTAGTGTTGATGGTTCGTTCCTGGTTCACCAACCGGAAGGTTGCCATCAACCAAGAGGTATGAAATTCAGAGGGTGAGTCTACCGGCTCCCTGGATAATTTCACTGAGTCGCCCCCAGGGGCAGGTAGATGATGATCGCCCAAGAGGTCTGCGCTACCGACGCCCCGACACATTAGAATTCTAACGTTCTAGCTATCGCTGATTCATTTTCGTTGATTATCGCTTCTCCACCATCCCACAGATGAAGCACACTAGATAGGAGCTGAGCGGGGGGAAAGGAAAAGGTTTGGCCGCTAGTGGAGAGTGATCATTTTAATTGAAATCCAAAAAAGAACGGTTGGAAAATGATAGTGGTGCTCCCGTCGGGATTTGAACCCGAGTCGAAGCCTCGAGAGGGCCTCATGATTGGCCGCTACACTACGGGAGCGTTGTCTCCGCAAATAAGGATTCATTTATTAAACTTTTCGCTCTCCAGCCCCTCAAAGTGCCATAATGAAGAACAACGGAGATATGTCTCAAGCGCGGTCTTCCTCACATGGCCTCGGAGAAGTACCCTTATTCCAAGAAAGCCTTCCTCCCCAATCTCATTCTCCTACTCGCCTTTGCCGCGGTGATACTCATCATCCTCCTGACCACTCCGGCGGATCCTATTCTCGGCGCGGGCGTGATGATCCTGGTAGGCCTGGCCATAATGGTACTGGGCATATCGCCATATCTTACTGATCATGAGTTAAGAGAAGACACGTTGATCCTCCGGCAGGGATGGTACTTTAAGGCCGAGATCCCTCGAAAAAATATCCGGGCCGCCCGCCTATCGACTTGGGGGCCTCGCAAGATCGGCATCTCCTTTGATGTGCTCAGTCCCACCGTTCGGGTTACCACTCGTCGACATGAGGTCATCGAGTTGGAGCTGCACTGCCCTCAATCTTTCATATGGGCGCTAGGCAGGCGAGCCGACCGGGTGGTGTTTGACACAATATACGCCGAGCGCCTGCTCACCCAGCTAAATGGGTGAATTATTCTCGCCAATCCATTCCGATGGTGCGGATACCCAGTTTGGGAATCAGAGGCATCTTTCGCTTATGCACACTGGAATTATACATAGAACGTACCTTTGCTACCTTCTCCAATGATAGGCTGGTTTCAGCAACAATAGTCAAGTCATCCAGACCTCGCTCTATGCCAAAGAGAGCCTGGTCCAACTCATCATAGGTGATGCCCATGTCTCTCTCATCGGTCTGCCCTTCCCACAGTCCCGCCGAGGGAGCCTTGTCGATTATGGAATCAGGCACCCCGATCTCCCGCGCCAGTTGCCTGACCTCAGTCTTGTAGAGGTCGCCTATAGGGCAGAAGTCCGAGCCGCCATCGCCGAACTTGGTGAAGTAGCCAGTGAGCAGTTCGCTTTTGTTGTTTGTGCCCATCACCACGCGGCCAGTCAGCTTGGCGTAATGAAAAAGGATTATCATGCGACAGCGTGCCGTGACGTTTCCTGCCAGGTCTCTCCTATCCATCCCTGCCAGCAACGAGCTGAAGGCTGCCACTGCCGGCGCGATGTCGATCGCCTGCAACTCTGTCCCCACCTGCCGGCAGAATTTCTCGGCATCGAGGCGATCGCTACTGGGAGAGGTCGCTGAAGGCATGTAGAGATTGAGGACCTTGTCCGGACCGATCGCATCACAGCACAGCTTGGACACGGTAACGGAGTCTATGCCTCCGCTCAGGCCAACAATGACTCCATTCCCTCCACTATCCTCCACCTTCTGGCGGATGAAATCAATGATGGCCGGCCGGGCATAATCCTTGAGCTGGGGTCGCATCGCTACAGCATCGCCATGGTCTGTATTATGGCTTGCCATCGCCAAGTCTAATATGGGCCAGAGAGCGTTAATGATCTACATCATGCGCGTAGCTCTTGCACAGATCCCCTGCGTGCTGGGAGATAAGGAAGCAAACCTTGGCCGGATGAGGAGAACGATGTCTCGTGTAGAGGCGGACCTCTATGTCTTCCCCGAACTCTTTCTCACCGGCTACATGGTCAGGGATGAGATCTATCGTCTGGCCGAATGTATGGATGGTCCAAGCATTGCTGCGGTAGGAGCCATGGCCGCTGAAACGGGAGCTCATGTTCTATTCGGCATGGCGTTCAGAGACTCCATGGTGCCAGGAGTGTTACGCAACAGCGCCGTGCTCATATCGCCACTGGGCAG
>JAAYQQ010000026.1 GCA_012519255.1 Methanobacteriota archaeon
CCGGGAAGTCATTGTTCGTAGACTCCAGCGAGCGGGCGTACTCATCGATGACGTTGTTTGCCGCGCCGACGGCCGCGACCCCTCCATTTTTCAGCAGCACCGCGCTCTCGCACAGCGAGCGGACGGCATGCATGTTATGAGAGACGAAGATGACTGTCCGCCCCTCGCGATACACCTCTTTCATCTTTCCTAGACACTTGGCCTGGAATTGTTGATCGCCGACGGCGAGCACCTCATCTGCGATGAGGATCTCCGACTCCAGATGAGCGGCCACGGCGAATGCCAGCCGCAGATACATTCCCGAAGAATAACGTTTCACCGGCGTGTCCAGGAACCTCTCTACCTCGGCGAACCGCACGATCTCGTCGAACTTGCCCCTGATCTCCTTGCGTGTCATCCCCAGAATGGCACGGTTGAGGAAGACATTCTCTCTACCGGTGAGTTCTGGATGGAATCCCGTGCCAACCTCCAGCAGTGAGCCGACGCGGCCGCGCAGCACCACCTCGCCCACGGTAGGATATGTGATCTGGGAGAGTATCTTCAGCATGGTGCTCTTCCCCGCCCCATTGCGGCCGATGATACCCATCGACTCGCCCTCCCGGACCTCAAAGCTGACATCTCGGAGTGCCCAGAACGATTCCTTGGCACCCATCATCCCGCGGAATGAACGGATGGGGTGGCGTATCATGTTGGTCAATGTCTCGGTCAGTCGTTCGCCCGCGGGAGCATAGTGTCCGGCGCTGATGAAGTACTGCTTGGACACATTCCGAACATCAATGGCGGGCATCATCTCATATCACGTCCGCGAGCTGTCGTTCGTAGCGTTTGAAGTATAGCAGGCCGAACATGAATACCAAAATGGTCACGATTATACTCGAGGTGAATACGGTCATGTCCAGCGCAGGCTTCCCGAAGACGAAGAAGCGCTGGGCATCCATTATGCCAGCCAGGGGGTTGAGGGTCATTATTGCGCGCAGACGGGGATCCTGGGCAGCATTGAGCGGGTAGAGGATGGGGGAGGCGAACAGCAGCAGCGTTGTGAAGAAGGGGACGATGTACTGCACGTCGCGGTATCTGGCTGCCATGGCCGAGAATAGGAAGGTGAGCCCATTCACTAGCAGGAAGCTTAACAGTAAGGGTACCCAGATGAACACCATCCACGAGCTGAAGGTCTCGCCGGTACCTATCATGATGAAAACGAAAACTCCCCAGGATATGAAATAGTCCAGCAGACCGGCGATGGCCAGGCTCAATGGCAGGAGGAATCGTGGAAAGTATATCTTGGATATCATGTTGGCGTTGCTTACCAGGCTCAGTGATCCAGAATTCAGGGCCGAAGAGAAGAACGTCCACAACATCAACGTGGAGAAAAGGAATGGGTACACCTCGATCCCGCCGGTGTCGAAGTTGCCCACGCGATAGAAGATGAGGGCAAAGATGGCCATTGTCAGGAGGGGCTGCAGCACCACCCAGACCACTCCGATGGCGGTCTGCTTGTACTTGGTCTTGATCTGCCGCAGGGTCAGGAAGTAGAGGAGCTCCCTGTAGTCCCATATATCGCGCAGATTGATATCCCAGGGCGAGTGCCTGGGGCCGATGACAGTTTCCTTCTTATAAACCATTCCTCAACGTCCAGAACAGTATGGGGTTTGCTTGGAATTAGGCCTTGCTCATAGATTGTGCAGTCGCTA
>JAAYQQ010000027.1 GCA_012519255.1 Methanobacteriota archaeon
ATATGCCCCTGAGAGGGAATCATGGGAGTACATATTAATTTTAGGCCGCTAGAAGCAGGAATGGAAACACAACGCACCTCCCGCAGCCCTCTCCCTTCCCTCGCAACCCTAACACCATTAAAGTTAATGAGACATCGCCCTATATTGGGGGCATGGAGATAACGCCAGAATGCATCCCCTGCCTCCTAGGCAGGGTGCTTTTCGAGGCCGAACTATGTGCTCCGAAGAGGGCTGACGCGGCCATGCGAGACAGCTTAAAGATTCTAAGTGAGAATTATCGTCCAAGGGCGAACTCTGCCGAGGTCGCCACTAGGGTGCACAGGCGTGTTTATGAGATAATCGGCTGTAAGGATCCTTATGCCAGACTCAAGGAGCGTAGCGACGAGGTCGCAAGCTCTCTTCTCCCTCGTGCCAAGGAATATATCGACCAATCATCCGACCCCTTGCGGGCTGCGGCCGTGGTTGCCATCGCTGGTAATGTTATGGATTTTGGAATTCCTGGGCACGATGCTCCTGAGCAACTGTCAGCAGAGTTTGAGGCGATCTTGGAGCAGGGCCTTGATATCGATGACATTGACAAGATGCGCCAGCGACTTGGGCCAGGGAAGAAAGTGGCCTATCTCCTGGATAACTGTGGCGAGGGAGTGCTTGATCGCCTTCTAATAGAAGAAATAAAGAGAACAGGGACCAAGGTGGTAGGAGTGGCCAAGGGAGAGCCAGTGCTCACCGACGTCACGATACCTGATGCCGAACGAGCTGGTCTGGACGAGGCCTTTGATGAGATTATCTCTACTGGCATGTTCGCGGTGGGCATAGATACTCGAAGGATGAGCGACAAACTTGGTGAGGAGCTCAACTCCGCAGACCTTATCGTGGCCAAGGGAATGGCCAACTTCGAGTCACTATCTGGAACGGACTTCCGGCCGATCATTTATCTCATGCGGGCAAAGTGTCGTCCGGTGGCACGGGCGATTGGGGCACGGAAAGGCGATAATGTAGCCAAGTTGTTCGTTTGACCAATCAAATCTATTATATTAACCAAAGACTCAATCTGATGGTTCAATGTCTGATGTTATATTGCTCCCCTTTCGGCCCTTGTCGCTCCCTCTTGCTCTTGACGTTGATGTGAGGGGGCCATCGACATGACCTCGGCGAAACAAGCGGTCATCCTTGCTGGTGGGAAGGGGACAAGACTCCGTCCACTTACCAATACCCGGCCGAAACCGCTTCTTCCCGTACTTGGAAGACCATGCGTTGAGTATGTCATACGGGCTCTCGCCGAGGCGGGAGTAGAAGAAATCTTCCTGACATGCGGCTATCGCTCCCAGGACATGGTCGATGCCCTGGGAGATGGGAGACAATTCGGCGTCAATATCATCATGTGTTTTGAGGAGAGTCCGGCTGGCACTGCCGGAGCTGTCAAGCTGCTGGAGGATCGGCTGGAAGATACATTTATCGTCGCCTCTGGTGACGTCCTCGCTGACGTGGACATGCGCTCGCTGGTCGAACGCCATAGGCACGATGGGGCAGTGGCGACCATGGCGCTCACCACCGTAGATAGGCCTGAGGAGTTTGGCATAGTTGGATTGGACGAAGATGGAAGAATAATACGATTCAAGGAAAAGCCCCGTACCGAGGAGGTGTTTTCCAATCTAATCAATGCCGGAATCTATGTCTTGGAAAGGGAGGTCCTCCCCGAGATTCCCATGGGAGAGATGTATGATTTCTCCAAACAGCTTTTCCCTCGATTACTAGCCGCCGGACGGCCACTGTTCGGTGCACTTCTGAATGGCCTATGGAAGGACATCGGACGGCCACGGGACCTACTGGATGCCAATATTCAAATGGCTGAGCGAAAGGGTCAGCACATTGAAGCAGAGGGGGCGAGATGCCGGGGCAAGATTGTGGCTGACTATTTCTCTGCCAGCGACAGCTGCATTGATGGGCCGGTTTACATTGGAAAAGGAGCGATCTTGGGCCGGAGCGCCCTTTTATCATCATGCGCGGTTGGGAAAGAGGTGGAGGTAGATGCGAGCAGCATCATCGAAGATTCATTCATTATGGATCGTTGCTCCATAGGGAAGGGCTGCGTAGTCAGAGGAAGTCTACTGGGCAAGGATTGCAGCATAGATGACAACGTCACTCTTCTAAACTGCATTCTGGGAGACGGTGTCAGGGTGAACGGTCCGGCCATGGTTGAAGATCAGATGCTAGAATGAGGCTGACACAGGCTCCAGCTGCCTGACGCACGAAGGTCTTTAAAGAAAGCATAAGCCACTCTCACTGCCTGTCAAGGTGTAGGCTCATCTCATCCCTGGGGCACCTCGGTTCCCCTGGTCCCCTTCCAGTCGCATCGCTGTGGGCCGTTATCCCATGCACCAGAGAACTAATATTGACTGCAAATCTGGAATGAAAGGTGTTGGGCCAGCCTTCTTGGCCAACCTATCGTAGACAATATTTCTCTAGCGTATTCACTAATCAATATACTACATAGATTCCCATCGTCTGATGAGTCCTCCTCACCCCTCTCTGGTTAAAGTCTGCGACAGGGAGGCCTATAGGTATTTGAACAGGACCTCGCGGGCTCTGATACTGTCATCGGTGGCGATGGCAACCTCACCCACGCTGTTCCCGTGGGTTCCCAGAATATAGATCGACTCAATATTTACCCCCGATCTGGATAGTGCCTTGGCCACTTTGGCCAGCTCCCCAGGGCGATCGGGAAGAGAGATAATATCGATCTCCCTCTCAGAGAACTCTAGGTTGGCGGCCCTGAGGGCGCTCCGGGCGCTAGCCTCATCATCGGTGACTATCCTGATCATCGGTTGGGCCGATCCCAGATCAGTTGATATGCCCCTTATGTTGACGGAGTTGCGGGACAGAACCTCTGCGACCCAAGCGACGTCGCCTGGCTTGTTCTGAACATAGATCTCGAACTGCTGCGTCATCAGTTCCCTAATATACGTCGATAGTTCAAATAAATGATTGGCAAACTCAATAACTTGACAGTTAGAAGCTTAGAAAATTAATACATCGTTACCGTTGATCAAAGGAATCGTCCAAAGGTATGCAGTCATTGTTTGCACTGGCCCCCTCCCACTTATGGCTCACTCATTTTTCTTTCCTGTGTGAAATGGGTTTTCCTGTTGTAACACATGGCGCGTTCACTCCTGACAGGCGGTCGAAGGGATTAATAGAGGTCATGTGATTGAAGAGACCTGATGGATATCAGGCTGAGCGCCGTAACAGTCAACTGGAAGCATCCTGAGGATACTGTGGAATGCCTTCTTTCCATATGCCAGGACTGCCCCGATGCGAGGCTATTGGTGGTCAATAACGACGCCTCTGAAACATCGTCAGAGCTGATTCGTTCATCTGTTCCAGGCGTAGAGGTGATCGAGACTGGCTCGAACATTGGCTACGTGAAGGGAATAAATCGAGGTATCGCCGCTGCCATGGAGGATGGGGCGACGCACATCCTCATAATCAACAATGATGCCGTACTCGAACCTGGTGCCATCAAGGCCATGCTGGATTGCATGGACAGCCATCCGAATGCCGCAATTGTCGGTCCCAAAACTTTCTATTACGGCACCGATCGGCTTTGGTTCGCCGGCGGTACCTATAATCGTTTGGTCGGGTACACAAAACATCCCTACATGGATGAGATCGATTGTGATCAGGCCGGGGAGAGGAAGGTCGATTTTATCACTGGTTGTGTTATGCTGGTGCGTGCGGAGGTCTTCGAGTGCGTAGGGTTGTTCGACGATGATTTCGTCATGTATTCAGAGGACCTCGACCTTTGCCTGCGCGCAGAGGCCGTCGGTATGGGGAGCTGGTACACGCCAAAGGCAATGGCTCAGCACAAGGTATCACTAAGTGCTGGCGTGGGCGGCTCAAATCACATGACTCCCCTGCGCTCATATTACTATGCACGTAACATGTTCCTGGTAATCAAGATGCGACAGAAAGGGTGGCGAAAATTCTCCCAGCTCGCTGGCCAGTTCATGGTTACCCTTCCGTATTACTTAATGATGATTATCATGCAACGCTCTGAAGGGGCGGCATCGGCCTATCTAAAGGGATTATGGGATGGGGCGCTATGGTCTCGCTAGAGGAATAGCAAGACAGCTAGGAGGGCCAATATGAATAGCCCCGCCACGCGGCCCGCATGAGATGTGCAGAACACCTCCAGGATTGTGGCGAGCCCCCTCCCCAAGATACCACACTGGCGAAGCACTGAGAGGATGATGCGAGAGTTCAACTTGGACTCTCCGCCCTTCCTTTCCCCGAAGTCGAAGCGGATCTCGTCAATGCGTGCGTTGCGAGGCATGAACTTGAGAAAATCAAACAGGACTTTGAACCCAGGCCGCTCGAACTTGTGACCGCTCTGTTGGATGATCTCCTGGAACAGCTTGGTCCTCCCACCAAAGAATCCGCTCATATTATCGTGGGTATGGGGCTGGCGGCAGGACATTAGGTATATCGACGCGAGCGTTTGTGCCCCCCCAGAAGCATGGCGCCTGATGGACTTGAGGGGCATTTTACTATAACGAACTCCCACTACCAGATCATTCTCGCCCAACTTATCCAGAATCTTCTTGACGGCGGCGGGGGGATGCTGAAAGTCAGCGTCCATAACCACGAAAAACTCTGTGGAGGCGTTCTCGATGCCTTCCATGACGCTTGCAGTTAGGCCGCGATCGCCAGGATTGCGCCGAATGATCGACACGCACGGATTAGCTAGGGCGATGGCCTCGACATCCTCTGCCGTTCCGTCGGTCGAATTATCGTCAGCGACGATGATCCTTACCCCGGGATACAGTGAGGTCAGCGTACCGAGCATCTCGGCGATGTTGGCCTTCTCCATGTAAGTGGGTAGGATGATGGTCAGACGATCAGCGGTAGGCTGACGTGACATGCTCATCCAAGATTTTTTTCATGTATATATATTGATTGTGGCTAGATACTAGATACAATAATATATCCTACAGACGGGGCCTATCTGGACCACCTTTCCGCGGTCGGAAAACGACCCCATGATGGTGTGAATTTCTGGCATAATTTGAAGTATGCTTTAGGAGCTAATGTCCCCAGATGGTCTCTGTAACCATAGGGATTTGCGCATACAACGAGGAACAGAACATCCGCCGATGTCTTGATTCCATCTTATCTCAGGATGGCGTGGATCTGAGTGAGATACTCGTGGTGTGCAGTGGCTGCACAGATAGTACCGAGGACATAGTCTCCGAGATTAGCCAGTCTCATCCAGAGGTGCGCTTACTTTCTCAGGCTCACAGGGAGGGAAAGAATTCTGCCATCAACCTATGCCTATCTCAGGCCAATAGTGAGGTTTTCGTCCTGGTCAATGCTGACAACACCTTGGAAAGGGATGCGTTGCAAAACCTTGTCCGGCCGTTCCAGGATTCTCAAATTGGTATGGTGGGTGGACATCCCGTGCCGGTGAACAGCGCCGACGATTACGTCGGCTTCGCTGTACACATGCTGTGGGATATGCATCATCGTCTTTCACTTCTTTACCCAAAGGTCGGTGAGCTGGTAGCCTTTCGCATTCCCTTGCCGCCACTACCTACCTCGATGCAATCAGATGAAGATATCATTCGCATGAGCCTGGAGCGACGAGGTCTCAAGACAGTATACGCCTCAGACGCCATTGTTTACAATAAAGGGCCAACCACCGTGGCGGACTTTGTCAAGCAGCGTACTCGAGTGAATATTGGGGAACGGTATATGAAGCGAAAGTATGATTTCGATATCCCCACCTGGAACAAGGCGCTTTTATTCTCGGCGTATTGCTCGTTCGTGAAGGATCATCGAGGCAGCGCCTCGAAGATGCTGGTGGCCATGGCCTTGGAAGCCTATTCTCGCATATATGCCATGCTGCATGTCCTTCTGGATCGGGGAGATCAAAAGGTGTGGTCCCAGGTAGCGTCGACCAAGGACGTGGATATGAATTAATCATTTTTCAGCAGTGCGTCCACAGCGTCGTTGAAATTACGCTCCTCGGTCACCTTAAACACCTTGCATCCCACACTCTGCCCCATAGTCATATCATTATTTCCATCACCGATGACATATGAGCGGCGAAGGTCAATGTCCCATTCCGCCACTGCCTTCTCGATCATACCCAGGGCGGGCTTGCGACAATCGCATTCGTCATCGGGGTGATGTGGACAATAGTAGATGGCGTCGAGCCTGGCCCCCTCAGCGGCGAGATCTGCTCCTAGTTTATCGTGGATGCGGTGGAGCATCTCCTCGGTGAAGTAGCCCCGCCCAATACCTGATTGATTGGTCACAAGGATAACGAGGTATCCCGCATCGTTGAGCCTGCGAATTGAACGGGCCGCGCCGGGGAAGAGATGCAGATCCTCTGGGCGGGAACAGTAAGGTACGTCCTTGACGATGGTGTCGTCGCGGTCAACGAACACTGCCTTGTGGCCGTAGAGGCCCCGCTCGACGAGTCCGCAAATGATGTGGCCGGCACATATGTACGCCTCCTGGATGCGTGGCGTGCTGATCGAGGGAACGGTCAGGGGGAGATCGACCAGGTCCTTGAGATTGCCCCCGCTCCCGGTGAAGGCCGCCGTCACTGCGCCATGCTCCATGGCGAACTCAATAGCCAGAAGGACATTCTCCGATTTGCCGGACGTGCTAAGTCCGATTACCACGTCGCCGGGACGGAGGCACGCCTCCAGTTGACGCACGAAGACGTGCCTGTAACCATAATCATTCCCGATACCGCTGATAGACGATAACGAAGTTAGGGCGATGCCGTCTATGGCGGGCCGTTCCATGCGGTAGCGCCCGGAGAGCTCGGCAGCCAAGTGCATGGCGTCCGCCGCGCTTCCACCGTTGCCGAACAAGATGACCTTGCCCCCCTTCTGGACCGAGGTAATAATCGCATCGGCTATGGCTTCGATTTGGGCAGGGTCAAGTTTGGAGATGATCGCGGAACTCTCGGCCAGCTCATTCTCTATGAGAAAGGGCATCCGAATACCTCCACGTCTGCAATCCATATTTGTCGAAGTTGTAGTTGACGATCTCCACACCTAGCTCGGTCAGCTTATCGGCCACGATGTGCTTGCGGTCATACTCGCATATGAAGAACATGAAGCCGCCTCCCCCTGCCCCGGAGATCTTGCCCCCTATGGCGCCATTGGACATGGCGGTATCATAGATCCTGTCGATGCGTTCGTTGGAGATCTTTGAGGTGAAGTTCTTCTTATGTTCCCATGATTCGTTGAGTAATTCCCCGATAGCTCGGATGTTGCCGCGTAGGAGGGCATCTTTGGTCTCTATGGCAAGTCGCTTGGTGTTGTCCAGAGCCTCTACTACCATACCTTCCTTTCGACGATATCCGTCGACCTGACTGGCGATGATGCCGCTGGACTCCCTGGTCTTACCAGTGTTGCCCAGAAGGAGGGAGTAGTGAAGCTCGTTGAGGATGTTGGCCTTGACACGCAGGGGCGTCACTATGGCTCGTGAATGGGAGAACTCCATAAAGTTGAAGCCTCCGAACACCGCGGCATACTGATCCTGCTTACCCCCGGCCAGGCCCAGCTCCTCTCGCTCTAATACGTAGGCGAGGTTAGCGATATCGTACTGTGAGAGGGGTTCTCTGAGCCACTCGGCCATCGCCCCAATGATGGATACGATGACCGTGGACGACGAGCCCAACCCAGATCCAGGAGGGGCATCACAATGAAGGAACATGTCGAAGCCCTGCTCAACGTCGAAGTGGTTGAGCACGGCCTTGATAAGGTCGAGGTTACCGTCGTAATGGAACATATCGCCATTGGCCCACCACTTCTCCATCATCCCAAGGTCCAGTGAGCGGACATTGATCTTTTTGTCTGAACGGGGAGAGATGGTACAGTAGGCGAAGCGGTCGATGGTGGAATTAAGCACGGCACCGCCTCTCTCGTCACAGTAAGGAGGAACGTCGGTCCCTCCTCCTGCGAAGCTAATGCGTAGGGGGGCCTTACTCCGGATGAGCTGCTTCTGGTTGACCATACATTTTTGGGAAAGGGCTGAGGACTTTATTAATTGGAGGTTCCAAAATCCTTCCAACGATACAAGATAGTGTTGTCCGTCAAGACGTTAGCTGGCCCAGTATATTTTGTTTTTATCTATATTATTATTTCCATTTGGCAGGGCGTATTGTGCATTCCAGACGGGCAGTTCGGTGAAACTTCGAAGCTGGCTCAGTCGGTCACACTTGGGACAATCATTACATTTGATGATGAAATGGCCCCCATCAAATAAATGGCCGGCCATACCCAGCCAGCACTTCGCCGTGGAAACCTCCACTCATGAATATATTCGTTATATGCACCCAGGCGTAGCAGACATTTTTCGACTGGGGCGTTCAAAGATGATAGATCTTCTCACTTTTATGACCCAATCTTTTTGTAGCTCGCGTTCCCAAGAATCAACAGCCTCAGTGGTTCTAGGAGGAGAGGGGGATAATCACGGCAGACAAGATATGGTTTGATGGCGAGCTGATGGCAGGTCGGGACGTCAAGCTCTCGCTGCTTACGTATGGACTTCATTATGGGGGCGGGGTCTTCGAAGGTCTCCGGGCATATGACACTCCATGGGGTAGGAGCGTATTCCGACTGGCAGATCACATGCGCCGGTTCCAGGAGTCCGCCAGGTTCCTGCAACTCAATCTCGATTATGAGCATGGGGAGTTGTGTGAAGCAGTGAAGGCCGTAGTGCAGGCCAACGGCGCACATGCAGACTACATCCGTCCACTGGCTTTCTTTGGCCACACCAGCAGTTTGGGCCTGGATCTGAAGGGCGTGCCCGCGCATGTTGCCATAATTACTGTGCACATGGGTTCCTACATCGGAGATCGGCAGGCCAGTGAGGGCATGGACGTCATCATATCTTCCTGGGAGAAACCTTCCAATCGGGCCACTTCTCTTACCGCCAAGATCTGCGGGAACTATGTTAACTCGATGCTGGCCAAGCATGAGGCAACCATGGCGGGGGCAGACGAGGCGATCATGCTCAATAATAACGGCACCGTGGCCGAGGGGACGGGAGAGAATATTTTCATCGTCCGTCAGGGTAGGCTCATTACGCCTGACCTGGCTTCCTGCGTGCTTGAAGGAGTCACCAGGGATACCGTACTGCAACTGGCTCGCTCGGCTGGATATCAGACCGAGGAGCGCCCGATCACGCGGGGCGAACTCATGGTGGCCGATGAAGTGTTCATGACCGGCACCGCTGCAGAGATTGTGCCCGTGAGGACCATTAACGGCGTACCCGTGGAGGATGGGCGGCCAGGGCCGCTGACGATCCAGCTTCAGCGTCTCTACCACGATGCGGCCCGGGGGGAGGATGAGCGATTCATAGACTGGCTCTGCCTGGTGGAAAGCGATCAACTGGAGCTGATAAGGGTATGAGGGGCGGTTAGGGAAAATCATATTATAGATTATCAGCTATGAAATGGCTGATTGCCATGTCTTCTACTACTGATAATCTAAAGGCTGCCTTTGCTGGAGAATCGCAGGCCAACCGCAAGTATCTTGCCTATGCCAAAAAGGCCGATGATGAAGGATTGCCGCAGGTTGCAAAACTATTCCGGGCCGCTGCAGAGGCCGAGACGATCCATGCTCACGCCCATCTCAATGTTCTGGGTGGAGTGCGCTCCACTGCTGAAAATCTCGCCGATGCCATTGCTGGCGAGAACTATGAACATACTTCCATGTACCCTGGATTTATCGAAACCGCCAAGGCAGAGGGTAACAAGGCCGCCGTTCGCTCCTTTTCATGGGCCAACAGCGTAGAGAAGATCCATGAAGACAAATATAGGACGGCCGCCCAAGCAGTGGCCGAAGGAAAGGATCTTTCCCCCAAGAAGCTGTTCGTATGCCCACTGTGTGGTAACATCGAGGAAGAAAATCCTCCGGAGCGTTGTCCTGTTTGCGGAGCGCTCGGGTCATCATTCAGGGAAATCCTCTGAACGCTGGGCAATAATAAAATAGGGACGTCACTCAAGCATAGTGGCGTCGATGGGGAATGTATTCGAGATCAGGTTCCACGGCAGAGTGGGGCAGGGAGCGGTCATGGCCGCTCAAACCCTCGCCGATGCCGCGGTCAGGGAAGGATATCATGCCCAGGCATTCCCCTATTTCGGTGCGGAGAGGCGGGGCGCGCCGGTGCAGGCCTTCGCTCGCATCGATAAAAAGAAAATTCGTCTAAAGAGCCAGGTGTATGCTCCGGACCTATTGGTGGTTCTGGACGCATCCCTCTTCGAGATGGAGCCGGTCACCGCTGGCCTCCGGCGGGGTGGAAGGATCGCTGTTAATACCCCACTTCGGCCCGAAGAGCTGGATATTGGCAAGGGTAGCGAAGCGATCACGGCGACGGCCGATGCCACTTCCATCGCGCTGGATTCGCTCAAGATGCCCATTGTAAATACCGCCATGCTGGGCGTTCTATGCCGGGTGCAGGACCTTGTGACCATTGAGGCGGTCATGGAGGCGATACAGGAACGTTTTGGCGAGAAGCTCGGCGCTTTGGCCGGCAGGGTTAATGCACAGGTTGCATGGAGGGCATATGATAATGCCACAGTGGGACTGGCCTCGGGTAAAAGAGAACTGGCCGAGGCAAGGCAGTGGTTACCCTCCTGGGATGAGATACCCATTGGCACTTCGTTGCGGGCGGGGAGTTTTGATGGTGTTGAGATAGGGCCGGGAAGTGCGAGGCACAACCTTACTGGATGGTGGCGGTGGGCCACTCCCAGGTACAAGAAAGATAAATGCATCCGCTGTCTGCGCTGCTGGTGGTCATGTCCGGATGCAGCCATAATTCGTCTTGATGACGACTATATGAGATGGGACTTCGACTATTGTAAGGGCTGTGGAATATGTGCCGAGATCTGCCCGGTGGATGCCATCGATATGATCCGGGGGGTGCATCGATGGGAATAAAGGCGATCACTGCCGGAGCCGCCGTCGCCCACGCTGCACGGCTTGCCCGTGTGGCCGTGGTCCCTGGTTTCCCGATTACGCCGCAGACGCTAATTGTTGAACAGATCGCCGAGTTTATCAGTGATGGAGAGATGGACGCCGAGTTCATCACGGCGGAGTCGGAACACTCTGTCATGTCCATTGCGATCGGCGCCTCCGCGGGAGGCGTGCGCACATTCACCGCCACCTCATCTCAGGGTCTCGCCTTCATGTATGAGATGCTCTTCGCCGCCGCCCCAAATCGTCTCCCCATCGTTATGGCCAATGCCAATCGCAGCGTGGGGGCTGCCGCAGGAATCTGGACCGAGCATAATGATTCACTCCCTGTCCGCGAGGCGGGATGGCTTCAGGTACATGTGGAGGACAATCAGGAGGCGCTGGATATGACCCTGCAGGCGTTCCGCATCGCTGAAGATCGGAAGGTCATGCTCCCCATCATGGTATGTCTGGACGGTTTCATCCTTACCCACACCGTGGAAGGAGTGGATATCCCGGAACAGGCCATGGTGGATCGTTTCCTTCCAAGATTCACCCCTTTCAATTCTCTGGAGCCTTCCGATCCGCGCATGGCCAGCCCCATCGTCCCACCTGATTATGCCATGGAGATGCGGTATCAGCAGGACCGTGCCGTATACACCTCCAGGTCGGTCATCCAGGCGGCCGACGATGAGTTCTATGACATTTTCGGCCGGCGATACGGGGGCCTGTTCGACACCTACCGCATGGAGGACGCTAATTTCGCCATGATCGGCCTGGGGACCTGGGTAAGCGTGGCCAGGGAAGTGGTGGATGAGCTCAGGGCGCAGGGGCTCAAGGCTGGTCTGATCAAGCTGAGATTCGTGCGGCCATTCCCGGGAGAGGAATTGAGGCTGGCGACAGGGGGGCTAAATGCCCTTGGAGTATTCGATCGCTCTGCCGCTTTCAATGGTCTTGGACCCGTCTTCACAGAAATGAGGAATGCGCTGTATGGCTCAGGCCTATCCATGACCAACCACATTGCTGGCATTGGTGGAAGGGACATCACGGTGGAAATAGTGAGGGAGATGTATGAGCTAGTGGAGCAGAGGTCCAGAGGAGAGAAGACGCGCGAATGCACCTGGCATGGGCTAAGGGGGGAACAGCGGTGAAGAGCAGCTCGACCGGCCTCAAGGGAGTGACGAGGGAAGACATGTTCGTACACGGACACGGGGCATGTCCTGGGTGTGGCTATGCCGCCACGGCCAAAAATATCGCCAAGATCCTTGGCCCCGAGACCGTGATATATGTCCCGGCGTCCTGTCTAGTGGTCTTCGGCGCGCTTTATCCGATCTCTGCATGGAAGGTACCATACATCTACTCTGCCTTTGAGAACACGGGGGCCGTGATCACCGGGCTCAGGGCGGCATACCGTCACCGTGATATCAAGGCGAATGTCGTGGGAATGGCTGGGGACGGCGGTACATTTGACATCGGTCTGCAGGCGCTCTCCGGAGCGGCAGAGCGGAATGAGGACGTGATCTATGTTTGTCTGGATAACGAAGCATATATGAACACGGGCATCCAGCGTTCCTCGGCCACGCCGTTTGGGGCATGGACTACCACCACACCGGCTGGCGCGGTGATCCAAGGCAATCGCCGCTTCAAGAAGGATATCGCCGCCATTGTGGCACAGCATGAGGTCCCCTACGTGGCCACGCTTTCTGTCGCACACTTCTCCGACTTCGTTCGAAAGGTCGAGAAGGCCAAGGGGATGAGCGGGTTCAGATTCCTACATTGCCTTACGCCGTGTGTGCCAGGCTGGCGCATCGAACCATCCAAGGGCGTTTCCATTAATCGCCTGGCAGTGGATACAGGCATGTGGACCCTATATGAGGTGGAAAATGGCGCCCCGAGGGTGACATACAAGCCCAGGGATATCACGCCGGTCACCGAATATCTGCAGTTGCAGGGCCGGTTCAGACACATCTCTGAAGAGGATGTGCGCACACTGCAATCCTGGCTGTGCAGGAAGTGGAAGGCTCACTATGATGAGGACGTCAAGGAGCCTCCTTGTGTACTCGCTCCAAGAAAGGCCGAGCTAGGCCATGACGGCGATCCTCTGCATGGCGTCTAAAGGGCAAGTTCTAATAGCGGGCTCGGCAGTGCCTCGGCCTGATGCCATTCGCTCTCGGCATGCCTGCCCTTATCGAGATTCCCCGCCTGCATGACCTGATCGACCTATGCCAAGAGCTCGAACTATCCTTCATCGAGCTGAACATGAATATGCCAGATAACTGTCCTGAGATGCTCAATCCTCTGGAGGTTCGAGATATCACCAGGAGCGCAGGCATCGAGCTAACGCTGCACTCTCCGGATGAGCTAGATCTGGGCTCCCTGCATCCGACGGTTAGGGAGGGGCACATAGGAAGGATGCGCGAGGCGTTAAGCTGGTCTGCGCAGGCTGGCGTCAAGGTGCTCAACATGCACCTCAGTCCTGGAATTTACTTTACATTACCAGACCGCCGCGTCTGGATCTACGAACAATACGTGGATGCCTTCACCTCCAATCTGTGGTCATCTTACCAGGAGCTGCTGTCTATAGCCAGAGCATCTTGTGTGGATATCTGCACCGAGAATGTCACCAATTTCTGCTTGCCTTTCGTTGCCCAGGCAATTGACGAGCTATGTTGCCTGGACGGGTTTCATCTCACCTGGGACATCGGCCATGATGCCCGCTCTGGCTTCAAGGAGCGTGAGATTCTGCTAAGGCATGAGCCACGTATCAGACACATGCATCTCCATGATTACAATGGTCAGAGCGATCATCAGGTGCCTGGGACGGGCATGTTGGACATCGAGGGAATGCTTGATTTCGCCCGACGGCGTGACATCCGCGTGCTGGTTGAAACCAAAACGCCCGATTCGTTGAGAGAATCGGTGAGGGCGGTCCGGAAAATGCTGTGACCGCTTGAACTGCCATCACTGGCGCCCGCTGAGCGATGCCATATAATATTGAAGATGGAGGCTCTCGCCATCGGGCCCATAGAAAGAGGTGCTAGTGCGTAGACATTGGCAACACTATTCAGCCATCTTTCGAATTGTTTGTCATCTTAGGTATTCGGTAGAGGTTAGGTCGCAAAGCTCAACCAGAAACGAGAGTGCGAGGACGTCCAATATCCCTTTACTTTTAAACTGGCGGAGCCACGTGGGGGGCACTCTAACATACAGATTATTGGACTTCGGCATCTCTTAATTTTTATAGAGTATGGGTTCGCTCATGAAATGCCCTGAATCTCATTGGGTAAGGTGACTGGATGTGACCCGATTAACTTTAAATAAGGCCATCTCTTTGGTCTTTTTTACATTCACGTCCAACCGATGAATGATGAGGATGTGTAGCATCCGAATGAGGTATAACTATGGCAAAGGCAATGTTCGTCCGTTTCGAAATGCCCAAAGAGCTTTCTGACAAGGCCTACGAGATCGTCGAGGCCGCCCGTGACACTGGCAAGGTGCGCAAGGGGACTAATGAGGTGACCAAGCTCGTCGAGCGGGGAGACGCTCAGCTAGTCATTATGGCTGAGGATGTCCAGCCCCCAGAGATCCTGGCACACATGCCCCTTCTATGTGAGGAGCGCAATATCATCTATGCGTACGTGCCATCAAAGGCTGAGCTTGGCCATGCTGTTGGGATGGAGAAGCCCACCGCTTCGGCAGCCGTTCTCGACGCTGGGAAAGCCAAACCCATGATCGAGAGCTTCGCCGAGCAGATCAAGAAACTTAAGCAGTAAGCGAGGGATACCAATGGCTTATGGTGATAGCAGCATTCCATCAGAAGTGGTGGAGATCATTGGCCGCACTGGCATGACCGGTGAGGCCACTCAGGTCAAGGTACGTGTGCTGGACGGCCGCGATAAGGGCCGTATCATCACGCGTAACATCATGGGACCTGTGCGCATGGGCGACATACTCATGCTTCGCGAGACCTCCAGAGAGGCCCGCAAACTATCGATCAGGTGATATGAATGGTCGAGAGACATGTGTGTTCCTTCTGCGGAGCACAGATAGAACCCGGCACTGGGACGATGTATGTGAGGAGGGATGGCTCGTTCCTCACCTTCGACACTAACAAATGCTACAAGAATATGATAGAGCTTGGCCGAATACCAAGGACCACCAACTGGACCAGGGCTTCGGCGTCCCGCAGGGCAGCCCGCAAGGCCGCCGATGCCTCTAGAGGGGAAAAGGTTGAGATCCCGGCCACGCCTACCAAGACCAAGGCCACCACCAGGCGGTCCAGGAAGGTCAGGACGACTACGAAAAAGGCGTCCGACGAGAATAATGAGTGATATCATGATGGAGCGTACCTTCATCATGCTTAAGCCCGACGCCATCCAGCGCGGGTGGATGGGCGAGATCCTTGGCCGCATGGAGGTCAAGGGTTACAAGCCGGTGGCCATGAAATTCATGCGCCTCCCCAAGGAGCTGGCCGAGAGACACTACGGTGAGCACAAGGGTAAGCCTTTCTTTCCCAACCTCATCGAGTACATCACTTCCGGACCATCCCTTGTCATGGTATGGGAGGGGGATGGCATCATCGCGGGAATGAGGACGATGATGGGCAAGACCAACCCTGCTGAGGCTGCCGTTGGAACCATCCGCGGTGACCTGGCTCAGCAGACCGGAAGGAACCTCATCCATGGATCCGACAGTCCAGAGTCGGCCAAGAGGGAGATCGAGTTATTCTTCAATGACTACGAGCTCCAGACCTGGAACCGATCCATAGCTCCCTGGTTGATCGAGTAAATCTTTTCGGGGCCCTGCCCCGTCAGCTATTTTTCTATTCAATATTCCTATAAGATTTGTCAGCTATTTTGGCCGTTGGAGCAGTTTACCAGAAAAGACTATGGCAAACCCATTAATATAAGCCCCATCATCGGTGGAATATGGCCACCAGGCAGCCGATAGTTAGCGTCCTAGGTCATGTCGACCATGGGAAGACTTCCTTGCTCGACCGCATTAGAGGGACCTCTGTCACGCGACGGGAGGCTGGCCTGATTACGCAACACATCGGTGCCACCGAGGTGCCGATAGAGCATATCTATAAGGTCTGCCAGCCGCTCATCAGAAATGGGCGGAAGTTTAACGTTCCTGGTCTTCTATTCATTGATACTCCTGGTCATCAGTCGTTCACCTCGCTCCGGGCGAGGGGAGGATCTCTGGCCGATCTAGCTGTTCTGGTCATTGACGCCAACGAAGGACTTATGCCTCAGACCATCGAGTCGATCCAGATACTCAAGCGATTTAAGACACCGTTCATCATCGCCATGAATAAGATCGACCTGGTAGAAGGTTGGAAGACCAAGCCTGGCGCGCCTTTCGTGCTAAATTATAATGCGCAGAGTGAGGCGGCCCGGGGCAAGCTTGATGAACGCATGTATCAGATCATTGGGGATCTCTACGAGCGGGGCTACTCGGCCGATCGTTATGATCACATAGAGGATTTCACCAAGACCATTGCCATTGTACCTATCTCGGCCCGCAACGGCGAGGGACTTCCAGACCTGTTGCTTATTCTTATCGGTCTGGCTCAGAGATTCCTGGAGGAACAGCTCAGAACTGAAGAGGGGCCTGCACAGGGGACCGTCCTTGAAGTGAAGGAAGAAAAGGGCCTTGGTCCTACTCTTGACGTCATTATCTTTGCCGGCACGCTGCACCGGGGCGATACCATCGTCCTGGGCACGAGGGGCCAGCCACTGACCACCCGGGTCAAGGCGATCCTCAGACCAAAACCGCTGGATGAGATTCGGGATCCCAAGGACCGCTTTGACTCGGTAACTGAGGCATCGGCGGCGGTTGGAGTCAAGCTGATGTGCCAGAATATTGAGGGCGCCATCGCTGGCGGGCCACTCAGGGCCGCCGTGGGCGATGTCACGGAGGCGATGGAGGCTGTTGCCGATGAGGCCCGGGTCAATATTGAGACCGTTGATGAGGGCATATACATCAAAGCCGACGCCGTCGGCTCGCTGGAGGCGCTCGCCTATGAGTGCAAGGAGGCGGGCATACCCATTCGCAAGTATGATACTGGCATGATCTCGCGGAAGGACCTGATCGACACCGCCGCATATGGTGAAACGTACCATAGGGTTATACTGGCGTTTGGTGTGGATCTACTGCCCGAGGCCAAGGATGAGCTGCCGAACTACAGCATGAAGGTCTTCTCTAGCGATGTTGTTTATCGTCTCATCGAGGATTATACCACTTGGGTGAAGGAGGAGAAGCGGAAGCTGGACATCGAGAAGCGTTCAGAGTTTCCATTTCCGGGAAAGATCAAGTTACTCCCCAATTGCGTCTTCCGCGCCTCCAAGCCAGCCATCGTAGGCATAAGGGTATTGGCTGGGAGAGTCCGCCCGGGACAAGTGCTCCTCAACACTAATGGTATCGAGGTGGGCAGGATTCGCTCCATCCGTTCGGGTGAGGAGGTAATCAAGGAGGCCATCCCGGGGGATGAGGTGGCGGTGGCTATCGAAGGCCCCACGGTAGGCAGACAGATCAACGTCGAGGATATCCTCTATATTGATCTGATCGAAACGTCGGTCAAGGAGATCCAGGAGATGGATCTCAATGTCGATGACCGCATGGTCCTCGAGGAGACATTAGAGGTAAAGCGGAAACAGGATAAGTTTTGGGGAATGTGAGCGTCTGGGCGATCTGTATGCTCAGCGAGGTGGAGAGAGCATTCTCATCTTCATGATCGACCGCAGTTGCTCATGACCGTTACAATGATCTCTCAATTATTCTGACAGTTCATCGTCATCATTGCCCCCAACTTTCTTGCCACACATGGGGCATGTGATCATATCAGCATAATCTTCTAACTGATCTTTAGTCAGAGCGAGCTCAGATATGCATGCCCCGCCACATTGCTCGACCGAATCATTAAGAACCTCTTCCCAGGTCCTTGTCGTAGGGACCATATGGGCGCGAGCCTCTATTTCCAGAGAGAGAAGCGCCTTGGTTACATCCTCTCCCAGTTCTTCCCTTACCTTGAGCATTCTAAGTGAGTCTCCATCCTGCTCATGTTCATTGATGAGGTGCTCCCTGAAATTGTTCGAACGCTCCTTATCTCCATCACCGTTGATCTCAAATCCACAGGGACATCGTAGTGTCATGGGCATCCCTGAACAACTTGGCAAGGGCCAGTATATCAATCATACATCTGCCTCCTTTTGTGCCCTTCACCACTGACTGTTTGATGCATCTCGTTTAAGGATATGTCAGAAGGCATGCCCCCTCATCAATGCTCAAGGCGCCATTATCACTCATCGCTTGGATGATTCCAAACCCATCCACGCATATGGCGGAGGGCAGATAATGCCACATTGTGAGGTCGTGATCAGGTATGTTCCGTAATCGCACCCGCTAGAAATGTATGAGCGAAGAGACTTGCATGTTTGTCTGCTCAGGACGCCAATCTCTCGAATATTTGGATGGTCACTGGTCCAGGATGCGAGGCCCTCGTGACAGAAATTATACATATCATCGCTAATACGCAATAATCAGAATTGGGGAGCCAATCGCGGTGGCCTCCTTTTCATTACATCACGGAATGGTGAGGAATATTCCCGTGCAATCAGAACCCATATATGGCCTCGGTGTCGACACCGGGGGCACATTCACCGACTCAGTCATCGTTGACCTTCGTACCAACAAGGTGCTGGCCAAGGCCAAAGCAAAGACGACATACGATGATCTAAGCATTGGTCTGGGCGAGACGATCGACAACGTCCTTAGAGCATTCGGACAGAAGACTCTCGACCCCAGCCTGGTGGGGGTCTCAACAACCCTGGCGACGAATTCTATCCTGGAGGGCAGGGGCGGGCAGGTTGGCCTCATCGGTCTGGGCTGGAAGCCAGAGCCCGGATGGGAGCTGGGCGCCAGGATGCAGCGGTTTCTCCCTGGCGGCCACGACGTCCGGGGCAATGCACTGGCCCCGCTAGATATGGACCAGCTGGAGCTCACCATTCAGGAAATGGCCCCTCATGTTGATTCCATTGTGGTGTCTGGGCTGTTCAGTGTTCACAATCCCTTTCAAGAGGCGCACATCAAGAAGTTGATACGGGAAAAGTATGGTCTCCCTGTCGTGGTTGGGCACGAGCTAACTGCTGAGCTGGGCATCCACGAGCGCACCGTGACTGCCGTGCTGAATGCCCGACTCATCCCGGTACTCAGTAGCTTCCTGGAGAAGGTGGTAGCTATTCTGCAGGAGCGAGATATAACCGCGCCGGTGATGGTGTTCAAGGGCGATGGCACGCTTATGAACCTCCGTACGGCGATGGAGAGGCCTGTGGACACGATCCTATCCGGCCCGGCCGCTAGCGCCATGGGCGGGCGCATTCTCAGCGGTCTAGAGGATTGCATCGTTATTGACATCGGTGGGACGTCGACGGACATCGCCGTGCTGGAGCAGGGCCTGCCCCGAGTCGCCAGAGATGGTTCAGCAGTGGGAAGATGGCGTACCCGGGTGGAAGCGGTAGATATGTGGACAGCTGCGCTGGGTGGCGATTCAGAGATCAGGGCGGCTTGGCCCAAAGGCCTGATTATCGGTCCTCGGAGAGTGGTCCCATTATGTTTTGCCACCTCTATATTCCCTGAACTCGTCCCTAGGATGAAGGAGCTGGGGCAAGCGCGATTCCTCTTCGCCGCCAACGGTGATCAAGGTTCTTCTGATTCAGAGATCAAGATAATGCGATACCTGATCAAGAATGGCCCACGCACACTCTCCGAGCTCAGGGAGGATCTTAGTGATATCATTCTCCTGGAGCCCGCGCTCGAAAGGCTGCGTTCCCGTGGGGCGATCGCGGGCATTGGACTGACGCCCACTGATGTCCTGCACACCATTGGAACATATACATTGGGCGATGTCGAGGCGGCGTGCCTGGGAGTGGATCTCTTCGCTCCAGTGCTTGGAATGGATAAAAATGGATTCATCGAAAAGGTCCTAGACACCTTCACTGCGAACATCGCGGACGAGCTGATCAAGAAGATACTCTCCGATGAGCTGGGTACATTATCCGACTCTCCCACCCTGCAGGGCGTTCTTGATATTATGAATGGCAAAAGGTACTGTTCTGCTCTCAATCTACGCGCTTCCCTGGCCACTCCGGTGGTGGGGCTGGGCGCGCCTGCCAGCGCATATGTTACCTTACTTGAGGACAATATGGGAGTGAAGGTCATCATTCCTCCGGACCATGAAGTGGGCAACGCTGTGGGAGCAGTATGCGGGCAAGTCTCCGAGTATGTGGACGTTTTTGTATATCCTAGAGGCAAGGGCTATGGCGTCTATTCTGCATACTCTGCCCCCATTTCATTCCAAGAGGAGCGGGATGCTGTGACGAGGGCCAAGGCAATGGCCAGCGAGCAGGCGTTGGAGCGGGCCAGAAGATCAGGGGGACTTGATCCTCGAGTAGAACTCTCTTTTGAAGAGGAACGAGTATCCACTCCCGATGCTCCAGGGAAGACGCAGCTGGCGGAAATGAGGGTGCGGGCTAGGGCGGTAGGGCGGCCCATAGATATTTGATAAGGGTGCAGGGTAGATGGCGCTGGCTTCATACAGGCCATCGTCGCTTCCGGAGCTCTCCATACCCCGGTCTCGCTTTTAAGGGCACGTCATCATTATGTAGTGCTTTCTGGCTAGTTTGCATGGGGTATTTTGAAGAACATTGGCCTCATCAGCCGCCTTGCCGCGGTAGTACTAATTTCGCTTCTTCTTGCGATAGTGCTGCTACCTGCTGGCAACGGGCTTCTTGATATCTTGGGTGGGAATAGAGGCGCAGCAGATGAACCGGTCAGCCTGCAGCTTGCCTGGAGGGGCGATCTCAATGGCGAGGTGGCAGAGCCATACTGGCCATGTTTTCTCGAGCTCACTGGCACAATAGCGCCGCGTAGACTCGCGGTGAGCAACATCCTGACCATTGGCGGAGTGAATGCGGGTGAGGTGGAGGTAAGCACCTTTCCTCTGGATGCGGCCTCGGTCCCCTGGATTCCACAGGAAGATATTGAGGGGCCTAGTGGAGCCCTGCGGGGCGTCGATGGCAGTGAGAATACCTGGCAACCCGAAGATCTCGCCGAAGATGGTACAGTGAGCACACTATTCATGCTCACGTTTGCCAAGCCGGGAACCTACGAGATCATTGTGAAACCATATGATGTCACAGCGGGGCAGAGCATTGGCGCCCCTGCACGTTTGACATTGACTGTATCTGGCGAGGGGCCCCAGCTGTTCGGGCGCCCTGTATTGGGGATATGGGGTGAAAAAAGCTGGAGCAACATGACTCCCATGGATCGCGAGCTCGGCTTCAGCATCTCGGCACCGACCACTGAGCGGTGGAGGGAATCGGAGGCCTGGGGCACATACTACAACTGGACCATCTCTGCCATATGCCCAACGGGTATGGTGGTGGGCAATGACCTTTCCATCTACAACACTGGCGATAGTCGCGTCGACAGACAGGCGTTGAACGCCACCTCTGTAGTTTCCGCATGGGAGAGTGGCTACAATACGATATTCTTCACAGTATGGGATCAGAATGAAGGCACCAGGCTGTCCGGCCATGCGGCCATGACCCCTACGGGCAAGGAGTTGACCTATTCCAGCAGCGCTTATCATGCCTGGGTGACTGGGGAGTGGACGCCGTTCGGCGCCGGGAGCGTGACCTTCCACCGGGCTGGCCATTACTTACTGCTCATTTATCTCACCGATGAAGATGGCAAGATCAGTCTGCCCATCTTGATGGAAACAGTGGTATCATAGATACGGTTCACTGGAGGTCAGAGCCTTAGACGCATCTTTTTCGACTTGTAGAAGACATTTCCATTTGACCAGATATCGTTTTGATGTTTCAGGATAGGATGCACCCC
>JAAYQQ010000028.1 GCA_012519255.1 Methanobacteriota archaeon
AATGGCAATCCTCAGACGGATGGACATGCTCGACGATGATGTGGCGCCGGAGGACCTTGCCATTCTCAAGCAGAGGGTGGATTGTGTGATCTACTGGCTGGAAAATTTCGCCCCCAATAAAGTGAAGTTCTCGGTATGCCAGACCATGCCTGACTGTAAGATCTCTGAGCAAGAGAAGGCCTTCCTAAGCCAACTTTACGACAAAATATGTGGTGTGAAGTGGGAAGGGGAACAGATCCACAATGCCATGTACGAATGTTCCAAGGCTAGTGGCATCGGGCCGCGGGGAGGTTTCCAGATATTATATAGGATCTTCTGTGACCAGAAGCAAGGGCCTCGTCTGGGTTTCTTCCTTTCTACGCTGGACCGCGACTTTGTGCTCGGACGGATCAGGGAAGCATCGGAGTGAACAACTGGTCATCTATCTGAGGCCTGGTCAAATCTCGCTTCGGAATGGACTCGTGTGACGAGTCCCTCTAAACTTCCCCCGGTTCACATTGGACTGTGCTCTAATGAGTGGAGGGTTCAGTGCCACTCATGAATGGGGGCTCGGGGCTTTGGGACACACTCGCATTCATAAGAAGTCATTTTGTTCGAACAGCTTGCAGTTATGTCTGTTGGCCATGTAACTCCATGCATGAACAGCTATATTTTCTGAAGCTCCCTGGCAGCGTATATCTACGCACTTCATGCCTTCGCATCTCAAGATGTCCGCATAATCAATGTGGTCATGGATGAAGCTGCCTCGCCTGTAAGATGGCGCAGCTTATGACCTTCTGGACATCATTCGCTCTGTATGTTCTCTCTGTGACCTGGCGGCCACTGTTGGAAAGATGGCGATGATGTCGAGACCTTGCGCTGAGATATTGTGAAAAGGAAGAATGGTTTCCCGAACGCTTCTATCAATTCCTCAGAAGGCCAAGCTCATTGAGCTTTTCCGGGAGGTAGGAGTTGGTGACGTAGTCTAGACCATATTTGGCCAGGGCCTGCTGCTCAGCCTTCTTCCCTAGCTTTAGCATGAGCTCTATCTCATTTCGCCAGAATCCCGTGTTGAAGCGCGGGTCCTTGAGCTCGGCGTTGAGCGCCCGAATGTCCACGTCAGTGAGCTTGTCGGTTGGCAGGTCATAGACCTCTATATCTGAGGCAGTGATGCCGATGAACTCTGCCGATGGGGTTGCCAGATATTCGGAGAGGTGAGCGGTCTTGATGGCCCCGTACGCTACCGAGGCATAGATTCGGAATGACCATGGATCTCCGTCAGTGAAGACGACCACTGGAAGTTTCAGTTCTTCATTGAGACGCTTGACAAATCGCCGAGTGGAGCGAGCGGGTTGCCCCTTCAGATGCACCAGCAAGGCATCGTAACTTTCATCAAATCCATTCTCGACCAGCCGATCGAACATACCGCCGGTCTCTACCGCAATAACAAAGTCGGCAGAGGAATTCTTGAGCGCGATCTTCTCCTTCTCCACATTATATGGGATGCCGTATCCGGAGTCGCCGACGTCGTCCCGACAGTTAAGCTTCTTCTTCTTGCCCTTGCGATCCGTCTCTACGAGGTTAAGATCCCCTATGATTCTGGCCCCATCCTCTTCTGGGCGGAGCTTAAAATCCTCTCGGAGACAGTGGGTCACGATCTCAAGGTCCTCGGCGAGGAGGTTACTCTCATCCTGGGAGCCGAACTTTGCCTTGCCCCACCCTTCCGAAATATAATAGGCCTCTCTCAGGGTGGAGGATTTGTTGTTTTCAATCATCTCCCGGATGAGCTCGAGCATATAGGATGTGCGCAAGAGCATCATGGCTCCCTTGACCTTCTTGGCACTCCTTGCGCCCTTGAGATTGCCATACTTCCAAACGTTGGACCTCGTATCGAACTCGATATTGGCCTTGGTACGCAGGGGCAGGACCATCTTGGGGATCTTTCCCTGGTCTAGCTGATCATATATGGATTGGGCGACGGTGTGGAGCCGTCTCACCGCCTCGTTATTACGTTCATTAGCTGTCATATCAATAATGCGCAGCGGAGCCCCTTCCCGCAGGGCAGGGGAGGAACTGCGCCCTCCAGTGATTCATGACCAGGGTCCTTGGGTCTCTGACCCTGGCGTTCTCGTTCATTATTTCTCCATTATTCAGATGGTGCAGCGATATGATTTCCTCAAGCATGATCTCGAGGAAAGTGTTCGGCGACTCTTGCAGTCCGCCAGAACGACAACCCCTTCGGAGCGAGATAGATGGTCTGTTCACCCAGGTCATCAAGAGGCCTCCTGTGAAAACGTTCGCTCACTCATCTTCCAGCTCCTCTCCTTCCTCGTCGTAGTCGGGTTCCTCCTCTTCTTCTGCTGCCTGAGCTGGCGCCTCGACCTCGGTAAAGTCGACCCCGGCAACGTCCCAGTCCCCGGGTAGGGGGTCAGCGCCCATGACATCTATGGGGTTGATGCCGGAGATGTATAGGTCGGTCTCATCAAACTCATCGGCGTCGAGACCATCGAGGCTGAATGTGATCTCGTAGGTGTTCGTAGAAGGTATGTATGGGAGTTCCCAGCTGATCTTTCCCTCAGCTCTCACCTCGGCCGGACGAGGTTTGCACGTTGCCTCGTCAAGGCAGCCCTCAGGAAGCACGGTGTGCAGATTGAACCTCTGACGCTTTGGAGTGTAATTGTATACCGTGACCTTGACATTATGGCGTCCCTTCTCGAAGGTAACAGAGTCATCGAT